>DASQPM010000158.1:0-17517 GCA_035643935.1 Pyrinomonadaceae bacterium
AATCGCTGAACAACTCGGCGGCGAGGTGATCGTCGTTTGGAAGGGCACTGCCTACCGCATTCGCTGACGCACACCAAGGCGACTTTGAATTGGCTAATCCGACTTCTCGATTCTTTGAATTTTTGCTACTTGAGTGTCCAGATAGTTGATCCATTTCTGAATCATGGTAGCTAGCAAGGTGGTCTGTGATTTACTCAAGGGCAATTCATATTTGAACAAGGTAAAGTGTTTGCTGTAGTCAAAATTTTCAATCAGGTGCGAACGAGCATCTGAATGCGCGAACGACTCGTCGCGCATTTCTTTGATTCTCTGGTGCAAGGCGATCTCTTCTTTTTCAATCAGGACATTGGCGACTTGTTTGTCCAGGGGCAACTCACGTTGACGTTCAAGATCGTACCTCATGCTAAACGGCCTAGCGTAGGAAATTATCAGAGCGGCGTTGAAAGCAGCGTGCTCCAGCTCTTTTTTCTTGTTAGGCCACCCTTTAACTAAAATGTGAGTAGCAAGTCTTCGGGCTTCAATTAGATCGAGGCGGTCAATGTATGCCCGCGGCAATACCTTTCGCGCGTGTTTGAAAAATTCGTCAGTCAACGGTGGGATGTCAGACGTATCGATTTCATCGTCTGTCATTCGATCAACGCGATCCCAAGCAGTCTCGGATTTCTTCTTCAAATTTCTTACGCTCATGCCTTAATGCCTTCCGCAACGAGATAATGCGTATGGTTTGGGTGCCTCGCAGTGCGAAGGTCAGTACCACTGTTCGACCGCCAAGCAAGCCTATAACAATCCAACGATCTTCGCCATACTCAGTTCGCAAATCAAGATCAATCACCAATGGGGCCTGAAATATTTCCCAAGCGTCACCAAAATCAAGGCCGTGTTTACGAATATTCTCGCGGTTCTTGTCCTCGTCCCATTCAAAATTCACATTTGAAGCTTAGGGTGGCGTGAATTGTCCAGCAATCGGTTGTGACCTATGCGCTCGGCGGCCAAAATGAAAGTTTCCTTGTAATTCCACATTATCACCGAGCGTCTTTTCCCGACCTTATTTGCCGGGGACGCGTCTAAAGGCAGGACGAGCGAGCCAGCCAGACTTTATCGGGAATAATCGATTGAGAATCCGGTGAAAATATGACCTATCTAGATTCTAAATCCCATCTGTCGAGCCGGCTCATGCGCCCGGCGATCGCGCTTTTCATTGTTGTCACATTTGTTTGCGGTAGCTTGTTGAACGCCGCGGACGCACAACGGACAAACGTGCCGCGGCTGAACGAAGACCAGCGCATACTTCATGTTTTGAATCGGCTCGGTTTCGGCGCCCGGCCGGACGATCTCCAGCGCGTGAAGAGAATCGGATTGGAGCAGTACATCAATCAGCAACTGGCGCCGGAAAAAATCAACGATGAAGCTGCGGAAGCGAAACTCAAGAATCTTTCGACGCTGAATATGTCGACTGCTGAACTCTACGAAAAATTTCCGCAGCCGGGTCAACTGTTGCGACAACTCGAACGTCGCGGTGACTTGCCGGCGGGACTCGCTGCTGCACGCGACAATCGCGCACAAGCGCAAGCAACCGCGCCAGGCGGAGCAGCCGGAACAGGCGACGCGAAAACCGGCAACGCAACGGCGATGAATGGCGAAGCTAACGGCACGGCGAAAACACAGATGGATGCTCTGGCTGGAAATAACCCAGCGGCCAATAGCAATCCAATGGACAATGAAAAATACCGCCAGGCAGTACGCGAGTATTACATGCAGAACGGGCTGCAACTGCCGCAGCGCATCACGTCCGAGTTGCAGGCGTCGCGAATTCTACGCGCCGTTTACAGTGAACGCCAGTTGCAGGAAGTGATGGTCGATTTCTGGACCAATCACTTCAATGTGTTTGCGGGCAAGGGCGCCGATCGCTGGTTGCTGGTGTCCTACGACCGCGACACGATTCGACCGCACGCGATGGGCAGCTTTTCTGATTTATTGTTGGCAACCGCGCAAAGCCCCGCGATGCTTTTCTATCTCGACAATTTTCAAAGCGTTAGTCCCAACGCGCCGGCCGGCCCAGGATATTTCGGAAACCAGCGCCCCGGAGCGCAACGTAATCCGCTGGCCCAACTAATGCGAGGCGGCGCGCAGAATAGGCCAGCACCCAGCATGACCAACAACCCGCAGCAACAGCGGCCGCAGCAGCAAGCGCGTCGCGGCATCAACGAAAACTACGCGCGCGAGTTGATGGAACTGCATACGCTGGGTGTGGATGGTGGTTACACGCAGAAAGACGTGCAGGAAGTCGCGCGCTGCTTCACGGGTTGGACCATATTCGCGCCGCGTGGTGGCGGCGCAGCCGCGCAGGCGATGATGAACGGCCCGCGCGCCGATGTGTTGCGCGAAAACGCAGGCAGATTTTTCTTTAATCCGCGCGTGCACGACGATGGTGAAAAGACTGTTTTGAGCCACAAGATTCCCGCGGGAGGCGGAATCAAAGATGGGCTAACAGTGCTCGACATTCTCGCGCACCAGCCGGCGACAGCGAAGTTCATAGCGACGAAGCTTGTGCGCCATTTCGTTTCTGACAATCCACCGCCGGCCCTGGTCGATCGCGTAGCGGCCACGTTCTTAAAGAGCAACGGCGACATTCGCGAAACTTTGCGCGCGATCTTCTTTTCACCTGAGTTCAATTCTCCGGAAGCTTATCGCGCAAAAGTTAAGCGGCCGTTTGAGTTGGCGATTAGCGCCGTTCGCACACTTGGCGGCGAAACTAATGGCGGCCCCGGGCTGCACCAATGGATTGCCAGAATGGGCGAGCCGCTCTACGGTTTTCAAACGCCGAACGGTTATTCGGACGCAGCGGAGAGTTGGGTGAACACAGGCGGGCTCCTCGAGCGATTGAACTTTGGCTTGACCCTAGCCAGCAATCGCATTCCCGGCACGCGCGTCGATCTGAAGCGCTTTTTGGATGGCAACAGCCTTGCGAAGTCTGACAATTCGCAGATGCTGGCCCGCTTTCTTAGTTTGATTGTCGCGGGCGACATGTCAACCAAAACAAAAGCGACTCTGCTCAAGCAGATCAATGATCAGACGGCACTAGTTGTACCGGCGGCAATACCTAGCCGTCCGGAAATGAATGATGCCGCCCAGGGCGAAATGATGGATAGACGTCCGGCGCGACAACAGCAGCAGCAGTTGGCGCGGGTTGACGCGAATATCACGGATCCGGTTACCAAACTGGTTGGTTTGATTCTGGGTTCGCCGGAATTTCAAAGACAGTAAAAGAGGTGTCACGTGTCAGGTATCAGGAGTCGGGTAAAAGACGGTATCAGGTGTCAGGTATCAGGTGTCGGGTAAAAGATGGTATCAGGTGTCAGGTATCAGGTGTCGGGAAAGTCCAATCGGTATCTGATACCCGACACCCGACACGCGACACCTGACACCTGACACCTGACACCTGACACCTGACACCTGGCGGGGAGTTGAGTTATGAACAGAAGATTTTTCATCACATCAGGCGGAGTGGCGCTGGCAAGTTTTGGTTTGCTGAATACCGCGCCGTCATTTTTGCAACGCACTGTCTTCGCGCAAACGCGTGAGCGACTCACTGGCGGCCGGCGCAAAACGCTAATCGCCATTTTTCAGCGCGGCGCCGTTGATGGTTTGAACATGGTGGTCCCGTTTGGCGAAAGCGCGTATTACGACCTGCGTCCATCGATTGCGATTCCGAAACCCGCAGCCGGTAATGCTGAGGCGGCGATTAACCTCGACGGGTTTTTTGCTCTGCATCCATCGCTCGCGCCTTTCAAATCGTTGTGGGACTCAAAACGTTTGGCGATCGTTCATGCGGCCGGTTCGCCGGATAATACGCGTTCCCACTTCGATGCGCAGGATTACATGGAATCGGCAACGCCGGGTGTGAAGTCGACACCTGACGGCTGGCTGAATCGTTACCTGCAAAGCAAACGTGATCCGGAGAACAGTCTTTTCCGCGCCGTTTCAATGACGCAAACGACGCCGCGCGTGATGCAGGGAAAGGCGCCAACGCTGGCGATTTCCAACCTTGCCGACTTTACCATTCGCGCGGGCCAGAATTCGGCAAGCGTGCAAGGCGGCTTTGAAGCTATCTACGATCAAACAGTGAACGACATGCTGGGAGGAATCGGCAAAGAAACTTTTGAAGCAGTCAACTATTTGAAGAAAGTTAATCCGGCGCAATATCAACCACAGAACGGCGCGCAGTATCCGCGCACGCCGTTTGGCAATTCGCTGCTTCAGATTGCGCAGTTGATCAAGGCAGGCGTCGGTTTGGAAATCGCGTTCACCGATATTGGTGGTTGGGACACGCACGTCAACGAAGGCAGCGCGCGTGGACAGTTAGGAAATCTACTACAACAGTTCAGCAACGGCATCCGCGCTCTTTACGCGGACCTGGGCCAGCGCATGGACGACGTAGTGATTCTGACGATGTCGGAGTTTGGCCGCACTGTAAAGGAAAATGGAAATCGCGGCACGGACCATGGCCATGCGAATGCGATGTTTGTTGTCGGCAACAGCGTGCGCGGTGGCAAAGTTTATGGCCAATGGCCCGGACTGAAGAATGAGCAGTTATACGAAGGACGAGACCTGGCTTTGACTACCGACTTTCGCGATGTGTTTGGTGAGGTAGCTAAAAACCATCTCGGAGCTTCCAACTCGAATACGATCTTTCCGGGTTATGTGACGAGCGAACGAAAGTTCAAAGGGTTTCTTGGGTAAAACAACTGCTGAGTGCTGATTGCCGAGTAAGCGTCAAGAAGTTCAGAGTCCAAGCTTTAGCTTGCTTCTTACCAGCGCAAGAACAACCTGAAGATTGTACTCTGAACTTCTTGACGCTTACTCGGCAATCAGTACTCAGTGCTTTTTACTCCTACCACCGCAGTCTTCCAAAGCGATTAACGATGTAAAGCATCCCTACGGCGATCAATGAAACGATAACCGCGAGTGTGAACGCTTCGTTATCGCGTCCTGCCTGCACGGCGTCGTAAATGGCCACCGAAGCTGTTTGCGTGCGACCCGGAATATTTCCCGCAATCATGATCGTTACGCCAAAGTCCCCTAAAGCGCGCGCAAACGCGAGCGCGGTGGCAGCGAGCACGCCACGCGCTGCCAGCGGCATGGTTACGCGAAAGAAGATCAAACGACTGTTAAGGCCCAGCGTGCGCGCGGCTGCCTCAAGTTCCAGGTTCACGCTTTCAAACGCGGCGCGTAGACTTTTAGTGACCAGTGGCAACGCATGAATCGTTGCAGCAATGATCGCTGCGGTAACAGTAAAGGTAAGACGAATCCCCAGGCGGTGATAAAGAAAGCCACCCACCGGCGAACGTGTTCCCAACAACACCAGCAGGTAATAACCAAGCACAGTCGGCGGCAATACGAGCGGAAGGGTAATCAGCGAATCGATCAAGTCGCGTCCCGGAAAACGTTTGCGCGCGAGTAACCAGGCGAGCGCTGAGCCGGCAACCAGTGCAATCAACGTTGCCGCACTGGCAACGGCGAAGGATAGCTTGATGGGGAACCAATCAATCACAAGAGATAAACCGCGAATACACTAAGACGCGAAGGGATGCGACATGTTAGCGCAGAGCGAGCGCGGGTGAACAGTAGTCTGGTTAAGCCGCAGCCTTACGGTTACAATCCCGCTGCTCTGCCGACATCCCAAACAACAACGCGCCGGAAGGCTAACTTAATGATTGACTTCAGCATTTCACCCGAACTCAAAGCCGTGCAGAAACGGGCTATCGCCTTCATGGACGAGTTTGTTTATCCAAACGAAAGTAAACTGATCGAGGATGAAGGCCTTCCGGCCGATCTGGAAAGAGAACTGCAACAGAAGGTAAAGGCGCTTGAACTATGGGCGCCGCATTTGCCCCGCGAGTGGGGCGGCATGGGCATCGGTTTCATTGGCCAGGCGTTGATCAACGAAATCGCAGGACGGTCGGTGATTGCACCGCGCTTGTTTGGCAACGCGGCGCCGGATGCGGGCAACGCTGAGTTGTTGCTGATTGCTGCCACGCCCGAACAAAAAGAAAAATATTTGCGCCCGCTCGCAGCCGGCGAAGTGCGTTCATGTTTCGCGATGACGGAACCGGAAGTTGCCGGCTCCGACCCAACGGGGTTGCGCACAACCGCGGTGCGAGACGGAGACGAATGGGTTATCAACGGCCACAAATGGTTTGCCAGCGGTGCTATCGGGTCGGCGTTTGCAATTGTGATGGCTGTCACGGATACGACGGCCGGCGCGCATCACCGCGCCAGTATGATTCTTGTTCCGACTGGCACGCCGGGTTTCAACATCGTGCGATCAGTTCCGGTGATGGGTTCCGGCGGCGTTGGCGGTCATTGCGAAGTGCGCTTTCAGAACTGCCGCGTGCCCGTTACGAATCTGCTCGGAGAATCAGGGCAGGGATTCAAGCTGGCCCAGGCGCGACTTGGACCAGGCCGTATCCAGCACTGCATGCGCTGGTTAGGCGCGGCACAACGGAGTTTCGATATGATGTGCGCTTACGCGCTCCAGCGGCAATCGTTTGGCGAGCCATTAGCAAAAAAACAAAGTGTCCAAAACTGGATTGCTGATTCGGCGGCAGAGATCAGCGCCGCTCGCTTGATGACGCTGAACGCAGCCTGGAAGTTGGATCGCGGTGACGATGCGCGTATCGAGATCTCGCTAATCAAGTTTTTCGGTGCGCGAGTCTTGCATGACGTGATCGACAGAGCCATTCAAGTCCATGGCGCTCTCGGTTATTCCAAGGACACCCCGCTGGAGATGTTCTACCGTGACGCGCGGGCCGCGCGAATTTACGATGGGCCTGATGAGGTCCACCGGCAGGTGGTGGCGCAACGCATACTGAAAAGTTTCAAGCGCGAGAATTAAATCCAACTCCTTGGAGTGCGGCGGCCCGGCGCCGCTTGGTCTGCCCCGGCGGAATTCATTTGAAGAGGTTGTTGCCGAGGTCGCGACCGACCAAAGCGGCGCCGGGCCGCCGCACTCCAAGGAGTTGACGCTTCATGACGTTCAGTACGGACAGCGTAGCAATGAGAGTCGGCGAGGAGGTGGACCTTGCGGCGCTTGACGGATATTTGCGTGAGCATTTAATCGGGATTGATCCAAAGACGCCGCTCGAGGTCGAACAATTTCCCGGCGGTCATTCGAACCTTACTTACCTTGTTCGCTATGGGCAGCAGGAATTCGTGTTGCGTCGTCCGCCAATTGGCCCCGTGGCCCCGACGGCCCACGACATGCCGCGCGAATACAAGCTGCTGTCAATCATCAATCCGCACTTTCCACTCGCGCCCAAACCCATCCTGCTATGCGAAGACCCGGCTATTATTGGCGCTCCGTTCTATCTGATGCAGCGCCGCCGCGGCGTCATCGTGCGTTTCAAGGTGCCAGAACAAATTGGCGAGAACCTGGAATTGCGAAAGCAACTGAGTGAGACCGTGGTGGACACGTTGGTCGCTCTGCACGCCGTTGATGTTCTCGCGACGGGCATTGTGAACATTGGGAAGCCCGAGGGGTTTGTCGCGCGCCAGGTCCACGGGTGGGCCGATCGCTGGCGGCGCTCGAAGTCTGGTGAACTTGCCGAAATGGATCAGGTCATCAGGTGGCTGGAAGAACGAATCCCGGAAGCGACGGCCAATCAAGCGACCATCGTTCACAACGATTTCAAGCTCGACAACATCATGCTCGATGAAGACGATCCGGTGAGGGTCGTTGCGGTGCTCGATTGGGAAATGTGTACCGTTGGCGATCCACTTATCGACGTGGGCCTGCTTCTTACTTATTGGACGATGCGGGGCAGGACCGATGCAAGCGAGACCGCGGATCGAAATAGTTCTTTGCGCGCGGTTACGAATGGTTCCGGCTGGCTGTCACGCGAAGAAATAATCGAACGTTATGAAGCCAGTACTGGCCGCGATCTGTCCCACATCGTGTTTTATGAAACCTTTGCACGGTTCAAGGTTGCGGTGGTGATTCAGCAAATCTATTTTCGTTACGTGCAGGGGCAGACGCGCGACGAACGCTTCCGCAATCTTGACGCGCTGGTGAAAGAGCTAATCCAAGAAGCACTTGAGTTAGCAGAACGCTCAAAGATTTGAAAGAGACCTGGCGGCGGCGAAACGAAGAGCGGGGGCAAGCCCACCTTCCCAACCACGAGCTGATCAGACTTGAAGTTCTAATCCACTGTGGAAAGGCGTTCAAGCAGAGATAACATTCGTTGGTCATGTAGTCTCTCAGGTTGGGAAGGTGGGTTTGCCCCGCTCTTCGTCAGCTTGAAGCAACTCTGCTTAAGAAAATGAGTATGTTCAGGCCACAGATCCAGCGCTTTGATTCGTTGCCCTCAACCAATGATGAAGTTGCGCGCCAGGCGGCTTTAGGCGCGGATGAAGGCTTGTGCGTCATTGCCGCCGAGCAGACCGCCGGCCGCGGTCGCTTGCAACGCTCATGGGCTTCCCCGAAGAACGCGGGATTGTATCTCAGTATCTTGTTGCGGCCGGCGTTTGATCAGCAGTCCTGGCCGCTCATTACTTTCGTCGCTGCGCTTGCGGTGAACGACGCATTGCTTCAGTGTTGTAATCTCAAGACCGACATAAAGTGGCCCAACGACGTCTTATCGAACGATCGCAAGCTCTGCGGAATTCTCGCAGAGACGATCGAGACGTCAGTGGGGCGGGCGGTCATAGTCGGGATCGGCATCAATGTGAGTAAGAATTCGTTTCCGGTCGAACTTGAGACAGTTGCTACTTCGGTGGAAACAGAAACCGGACGCGCCATGGCGCCCGATGAATTGCTCGAATTTCTGCTCGGCGCGTTTAGCAAACACTATCAAACGCTGCAACAATCAGGTGGAAATGAAACTATTGTGCGTGAAGTCTCCGCCCGATCTTCCTACGCCAATAACAAGCGTATTCTTGTGAACGTCGACGGCAGCCTGGTGGGAACCACGCGCGGACTTGAAAGTGATGGATCGTTGCGTGTAGAAACTGATGACGGCGAAGTCAAAACAATCAGAGCAGGCGACGTCACAGTTGTAAGGGCCACTTGAGTTTCAACAATTCTACTAAGCAAGCACATTTCAATTCGAAAACACTGATGACCGGCAAGCGCATTGTCCTCTCCACCTTCGGCTCGTTCGGTGACATTCATCCGTACATTGCAATAGCACTGGAATTACGAGCGCGCGGACATCGCCCAATCATCGCGACTTCTGAAGTGTATCGCGAAAAGATGGACATCCTCGGTTTGGAGTTTCGTCCAGTCCGTCCCGATATGCCGTCTTACGATCAGCCGGATGAGATAAGCAAACTCGCGGAAGAGCTGATTGAAGCAAGAGGTGGCACAGAAAAAGTCATCGGCCTATTCACCGGCAGCCTGCCCGAGATTTACGAGGATCTTTACACCATAACTAAAGATGCCGACTTGCTCCTGACTCATCCGTTGCCCCTGGTTGGTCCATTGGTGGCCCAAAAGCTTGGCTTGCCGTGGCTGTCGAGCGTGCTGGCGCCTATCTCTTTCTTTTCGGCGTACGATCCGATAGTACCGCCTCAAATGCCGGCGCTTTATCATCTGCTGCGGCTGCATCCTTTTTTTGGGCGATTACTTTTTCGTATGGCTTCCGGCAGACTGGAAAAAATCATGGAGCCGGTTTACCGTCTGCGCGCGGATTTGGGATTGCCGCGCGGCGAGCAACCGCTTTTCGCCGGCCAACATTCCCCTGAACTGGTATTGGCTTTGTTTTCACGAGTGCTGGCGCAACCGCAACGAGACTGGCCACCGAACACGCGCGTTACCGGCTTTCCTTTTTATGATCGGCGCGACTTTCTTGGCGAGACCGAAACCGACAAAGATTTGTGGCAGTTTCTCGACGCAGGTCCTCCGCCAATCGTGTTCACGCTTGGCTCATCGGCATTTTGGGTTGCGAAAGATTTTTATCGCGACTCGATCGTGGCCGCGCAGGCACTCGGAAAAAGAGCACTGTTGTTGATTGGACATCAACGCAATCTGCCGACCGAGTCGTTACCCGACGGCATGGCAGCTTTTGAATATGGCGCGTTTGGCGGGATACTGCCGCGCGCGTGTGCGATTGTTCATCAGGGAGGCGTCGGCACAACGGGCCAGGGATTGCGCTCGGGTCGTCCGGTGCTGGTTGTACCTCATGCGCACGATCAGTTTGACAACGCCGCACGTGTGACGCGGCTCGGTTGCGGGCGGATGATTGCGCGGCCGCGCTACAATGCCGACAATGCAACTAAAGAGCTACGCGCCTTACTTAGCAACTCGAAGTATGCTGACAAGGCACAGGAAGTTAGCCGGGAAGTGCAACGCGAGAACGGCGCAAGCGCAGCGGCAGATGCAATCGAGCAGTTGCTGAGAACTGGCGCCCCGATGGAATCCGATTATGTTGCTAGTTATTGATGCAGGAAACACGAATACTTCGTTGGGCGTTTTCGATGAAGCGGACCTTGTGGCCCACTGGCGCTTAACCACTGCGCGTTCGCGGACCGTGGACGAGTATGGTGTGCACGCTCGCAACCTTTTTCAGCTCGCCGGTTTGGACGTGAAGGCGATCGATGCAATTGCCATTGCTTCAGTCGTGCCGCCGCTGAACTACACGCTCAAGACGATGGCGGAGACTTATTTCCACAGGACTCCGTTTTTTGTCGACCAAACGGTTGACACGGGACTGCGCATTCTTTATGAACCAGCCGCAGACGTGGGCGCGGATCGAATTGTGGACGCGGTCGCGGCAATTGTGAAGTATGGAGCACCTTGCATCGTGGTTGATTTCGGAACCGCAACAACGTTCAATGCGATTAACGACCGGGGCGAATACATGGGCGGCGTCATCACGCCCGGCATCATGATTTCTTCCGAAGCACTCTTTGAGCACACGGCGAAATTGCCGCGGGTTGACATCAGACGGCCCGGCACCGTCATCGGCTCATCGACGATCGCTGCGATGCAGTCTGGTTTGTATCACGGCTTTGTTGGCTTGGTAGATGGCGTGCTGCGCAAAATGGTCGACGAAATGGACAGTGCGCCACGAATAATTGCGACCGGCGGCCTGGCGTCGTTGATTGCCACCGGTTCCGAGTTTATCGAGTTGGTTGACGAAACGTTGACCTTGGAAGGTTTGCGACTGGTCTACGAAAGAACCCATCCAGCTATCACTAATTGAATTATTTTAACTACTTCACCGAAATCGAAGATGCGTTCGTCCGTCGCCGGGGAAAGCATTTGCTGCTCAGTCCCATGGACTGGGCCCTGATTGAAAGCTGGAAAGAGCTGAAGGTGCCGCTGCACGTGGCGCTGCGCGGAATTGAAAAGTCTTTCGACTCCTGGGAAGCAAAGCCGCGCAAGCGCACGGTAAAAAGCTTGCTTTATTGTCAGGAAGAGGTTGAAGCTCAATACGCTGAATGGCTGGATGCGCACATCGGAGCGGCGGCCGAGAGTGAAAGCGACGGCAGCATTTCGAGCGAACCGGGTACAGCAGGTTTACCATTTCCGCGCACGGACATCCTTCAACATCTCGAGCGTTGTCGATCTGGTTTGTCCGCAGGAGCCGCGCAACGGAGCAAGCATGGCGCTGATGATCTGGTTGAAGCACTTGAACGCGCTGCACTACAGCTGAGCGAGTTGCAAAACGATTTTGCGGCGGCAAGCTTGCCTAATGCGCAGAAGCTGGAAGAATCACTTACCGGCGTGGAACGCATGATTACGGATGCGCTTCTTTCCGTCGTCAGTTCTGATCATCTTGAAGCGCTGACGCAAGAAGTGGAAAAGCAATTGAAGCCTTACCGTAAACAAATGGAGCCGGCAGTTTTCGAGCAGACCAGAAACAATCTTCTACTAAAGCGTTTGCGAGAAGCTTTTGGCGTGCCCCGGCTCAGTTTGTTTTATATCTAGTTCGTGAAGTCTGAAATCAGACCGCATCGCTACTACTGATGGGCCCTACCGACCTACAGGATAAAAATCTCGTTGAGATCGAGCGTCTGCTGCCAGGCGGATTCGGCCTGGCGCATGCTGAAGGTCTGACGTTGTTCGTTGCGCTTGCTGCTCCTGGCGACATTCTGCGCGTAAAGATTGAACGCAAGCGCGGCTCGGTCGGATTTGCATCGATTATTGAAGTTGTCAAACCATCGAGCGTTCGCGTCGAGCCGCCCTGCCCCTATTTTGGCTTGTGCGGCGGCTGCGATTTTCAACAGCTTGACTACGAAGCACAGCTGGCGGCGAAAGTTGAGATTATCCGTGACTGCCTTCATCGCATCGCGCGCGTCGAAAAGCCGCCTGACATTGTGATGGTTCCTTCGCCGGCGCAATGGCAGTATCGATCGCGCGCCAATTGGCAGTTTGATCCGAAAGCAAAACGGCTCGGCTATTTCGCGCGCAGCTCTCATGAAGTGTGCGACGTTGAAGTTTGCGCGGTGCTCAGTCCAGCGCTGCAGCAAACGCTGGAACGCTTGCGCGAACAGATGCGCGAGGGCACGCTTTCGAAAAAGTTGACCGACATCGAAGCGGTTGCCGGCGATAGCGACGTTTCGCTCGCGTCAGGAGCCACCCACTTTCGATCGAAAGAGGTGGGCCGCCGCATCGGCAGCGAGACTTACTACTTTGGCGCCGAAGCCTTTTTTCAAATAAATCACGAGTTGCTCGAGTTGTTGCTGGGCGAGGCGGTTGTAGAAGAGGAAGGGAAGACGGCAATTGATCTCTATTCGGGCGTCGGACTTTTCACTTTGCCGCTGGCGCGAAGATTTGATCAGGTCATAGCCGTCGAAGCAAACTCGCGAGCGGTTGATTACGCGCAGCGCAATCTGGACGCAGCCGAACTCTACAACGTTGAAGTTGCCAACATGAGCGTGGCTGAATGGCTGAAACACTGGCTCGGCTTTGAGCGGCCCGAGTTGCTGTTGCTCGACCCGCCGCGCACCGGCGCGGAAAGCGGCGTCATTGAAGGAATTCTGTCGGTCGCGCCCCAAAAAATTTGCTACGTCTCGTGTGACCCGGCCACACTGGCGCGCGACTTGAACAAGTTGCTGGCCGGCGGTTATTCGCTTGACTCCATCGTCGGTTTTGATATGTTCCCGCAGACCCATCATGTCGAGACCGTAACGCACCTGTCGCACAACGAGTTCTAACTCTGAGATCTCAACTTTGAGATTTGAAATCTCAGATCCGGCATCACCCTGCCGCTTTATTCAATCAGATAATGTCTAATCGTAGTCCCGCGGTGGCGGTGGCGGCCTATCCTTTGGCGCAGTTAGCTTGTTCGTTTGCGCTCGGAATTCTCGCCGCTACCTTCGTGATCAATTCGCTTTCGTCATTCCGGTTCCTTTCGGTTTGGTTGTTTGTCGTCTGCTCCGCGCTGATCACGGTCGCCGCGGGCGCAGCTCTACTCAAACAGAAAGCGCAATTGGCGGCCGCGCTGGTGTTGTTTGCCACAACGTTCCTCGGTTCATCATTCGCAATCGTTGAGAAGAGCAAAGTCCCGCACAATCAAATTAGGCGCTTATTAGCAGAAGGAAAGATCAAGGTCGGCGAGCCGGTTGAACTGACGGGAGTACTTGAACAAGAGCCGGAACTCGCACCCGAACGATTGTTCCTGCGTCTCAAGGTGCGAGGAATTCGAGTTGGAAACACTGAGACGCAAACTTCGGGCGTGGTTATGTTGCTAGCGCGCGTCGCACAGAAAAGCAATGAACAGGAATTTGACGCGTTGGAGTTGCACTATGGCGCCACGTTGCGCGTGATGACCAGGCTCGAGCGGGCGGATAGTTTTCGCAATCCCGGCGTGTCTTCGTTCACAGAATATCTCGACCGCCAGGGCTACGACGCCACGGCGTTGGTAAAAAGTCCGCTCCTAATCGAGCGGTTGGAGAACGAACGTGTGCTTCTTCCATTGGCACTGCTGTACGACTGGCGCGTAAAACTTCAAACGGCAATCGATTCTCATTTCTCAAAAGAAACGGCCGGCGTACTCGATGCAGCAATGCTTGGCAATCGTTACTTCTTGTCACAATCAACTTCAGAACGGTTTCGCGAAGGCGGCACTTTCCACGTCCTCGTTATCAGCGGACTGCATATTACATTTCTTGGAGGACTCGTCTTTCTGGTTGCGAGACGTTTCACCAAAAATCGCGCACTGCAATTCGTCCTGTCGGCGACTGTGCTGTGGGCGTATGCGCTGGCGGTTGGCGCGGAGGCTTCAGTGGTGCGAGCGGCATTGATGTTTACGGTTGTTGTGCTGGCGCCGTTGGTTTCACGTCGTGCATCCTCACTGAACGCGCTGGGCGCTTCGGCGCTCGCTCTGCTTACATGGCGGCCCAGCGATCTTGTCGATCCGTCTTTTCAATTAACGTTTGCTTCTGTGGCAGCGATTGTTTTGTTGTCGTGGCCGCTGCTGGAAAAACTTTCGGCGCTGGGCGCCTGGCGGCCGACACGCGAGACACCCTATCCACCGTCATGTTCGCCGTGGTTGCGCGACTGCTGCGAAAGTCTTTTCTGGAGTGAACGTCGATGGCAGGCCGAACTCAAGCAAGCTAACTACGCCTACAAACTTCTTAAAGCGCCGGCGGCAAAAACGCTGGAGCGGTTCCATCTGCAATCAGCGCTGCGTTACGCGTTCTCGACCGTCCTGGTTTCCGCGAGTGTGCAGGTCGTGCTGCTGCCACTGCTGATCATATATTTTCATCGAATGTCCTTTGCTTCGTTACTACTGAACATCGGCGTGAGCCTGATGATGGCGGCGACGGCAATTGTCGCTGCGTTTGCTTTGCTGCTTGCGCAGGTGAGCGCGGTGCTTGCTGGTCCATTCATTAGTCTGACGAATGGCCTCAATTGGTTGAATGTTCACAGCGTTGATCCTTTCGCGAGAGCCGGCATCGCTTCAATGCGCTTGCCGGAATATAGCGGTTGGGCCGCAACAATTTATGTTTTGTACTATCTACCGCTTGCCGCGTTGGTGTTCCTTCTGTGGCGCTGGCAACCTTTAAAACTTTCAAGTTTCAAAAAGCGATCTGCGCGATTGAACCTGCCGCTTGCTTTGCTGGCCCAGCTATTGGCCGTTGCAGTTGTCGTCCTCCATCCGTGGAGTGCGCCGCCTCCTGACGGAAAGCTTCATGTAGATTTTCTCGATGTGGGCCAGGGTGATTCAGCACTCGTGACCTTGCCGGATGGAGCCACCATGCTGGTTGATGGCGGTGGCCGGCCCGGGCCTTTTCGACAGAATGCCGGTCTTGACGAAGAGAGATTTGAACGCGACACGCGCAGCATTGGCGAAGCGGTCGTCTCGGAATTTCTCTGGCAGCGTGGTCTGGATCATGTTGATTACATTCTGGCAACGCACGCCGACGCGGATCACATTGATGGCTTGAATGACGTTGCTCGAAACTTTCGCGTGCGGGCCGCGTTGGTAGCGCGCACGCCAAAAAGCGATCCGGAGTTTGCGCGTTTTTCAGAAACAGCAGCAGCCGAACGAATTCCCATTCACATCATCGGCGGTGGCGATCAGTTGCGGTTTGGCGACGTCAGTATGAGCGTCCTTTGGCCGCGAGCGCAGCAGAATGCGGATCTGCCATCGCAAAACAACGACTCAATTGTTCTTCGCTTTCTGTTGGCCCGGCGATCGTTTTTGCTAACCGGGGACATCGAGGCGCGCGCTGAAGAAGCGTTGGTGCCTTTCGCCGAGTTGCTGCGAGTAGATGTTGTGAAAGTCGCGCACCATGGCAGCAAGACCTCGTCGACACCAGAATTCATTGCTGCTACGCAACCGCGTTACGCAGTGATCTCAGTTGGGCAAACATCGATCTTTGGTCATCCAAATCCTGAGGTCGTGAAGCGATGGGAAGAGGCGGGCGCGCAAGTTTTGCGTACAGGTAGTAACGGCACGATCTCATTCTCAACAAACGGGAATGACCTAAGTTTGGAAACCTTTGTTAAGGAGAGGTGAACCTACGGAAGGTTCTCGGTATCGTCGGGCGTGTACAGATCGATCTGGGTGCTGCCCGGTTTGTAGGTATGCAAAACGCCGAGTGGCGGCGCGTAGACGTGGATGGTGATGAGGTCCTGTTTACTTACATCCGGGTTGCCAAGCTGGTGAATGTCAGGAACGTCGGAACCGGTAACCGCACCGGGCGCGTAATCGCGCGCTGATTTATATTCCAACCCTTTTTCCGCGTCGTAGTTAAAGATCGTTTCCCACAATCTTCCTTCATGAACTTTAACGCCGCCGTGCGAGCCGTTGTGATCGTGGATCGGCGTGCGATGGCCGGGACGCCAGCAAAGCACCAGCATCTCGACAAACTCGCTGCGGCAAATGCGATGACGCCAGTAGTTGCCGTCTTTGAAGCCGATGTAAGGCTGCAACTCTTCGGTGGAGATATTCGCAGTCTCCAGCCAATCGTAAATCTGTTTGAGTGAAGGTACGCTCTTTTGCGACTCGAGAGTTTTCACCAAAGTCGCCAGAGCAGACTCTGCGGTTGTGAATTCTTGAGATGTAACGGTATCGGCGGCTAAATTAATGGACAAGGACTATCTCCCAAAATTCGCTTATCAAGCGGCAATTTCGATGTATTCGACCTGACTACTCGGCTCCGGAATAGGTAAGCCGTCTTCACGCATGCCACGCAGATGGATTTCAATGGCCTCGCGGATTTGCGCCTCCGTTTCTTCTTTCGTGGTGCCAGTAGCGACACAGCCTGCCAAGTCGGGGACGTAGGCAGCGTAATTACTGGCCGCTTTTTCGATGACAATCGCGTAACGCTTCATAACTTTTCCTCAATTCTTTAAGCCAGCTTGCCGTAGGACTGTTTAGAGTGCCAATAGGCAAATCGTCATTGGGCTTCCCCGGAACTGTAACACGCCCCTTCTTGATTGGATGCTTATATTGACGATGACTTCCTTCGGTAACAACCAGAAACCAACCGTCCTCCTTCAGTAATTTGAGGACGTCGCGAACCTTCATTCATCCAGAATAGTGCGCTCGTTGGTCGAGGTCAAGATTTTGCTTCTCATGACGGCTTCGATATCAATATTGTCCGAGCCGCATCGCCGTCGCCCTGTACACGCACGTGCCAGACACATGGCGGCAGCGGATATTTGCCGAGACGCTCCGCCCATTCAATGACGATAACTGCACGTTCATCAGTAAGTAGCTCTTCAAGATCAACTGCATGCGCAGCAGAAGCGCCGGCGTCCAGCCGATAAAGATCAATGTGAAAAAGCGACAGGCGCCCGTTGTAAGGATTGACTAGGGTAAATGACGGGCTGGTGACTTCATCTGGGTCAACGTTGAGACCTGCGGCAAGTCCCTTCACCAAGATCGTCTTACCGGCGCCGAGCGGTCCATCGAGCATCAGAATCTCACCGCCGCGAAGTTGCGCGCCAATTTGTCGGCCGAGATCAAAGGTCTCACCCGCATCGCGAGAAATCCATTCTCCACTAGAAATGTTTTGTTCTGCAGCCGACATCATTGCTCGCAGTCTGGTTGTTCACCTTTC
>DASQPM010000159.1:0-10215 GCA_035643935.1 Pyrinomonadaceae bacterium
TTAGGCTGTCTATTGGATATGCAATTAACGCGATTTTTATTTCAGGGCGGGCGCTAAGCGGTGAAGGCACACCTACGCTTTTGGAAATGTTGCGGCTTACCTTTGCTCCATTAATTCAATAAAACGTTGAAAGTGGTGCGCGGCATCGTGAGGGCCGGGTGCGGCTTCGGGATGATATTGCACTGAGAATATGGGCAGCGTCTTATGGCGCATGCCTTCGACGCAGCGATCGTTAAGATTGAGGTGTGTTACTTCAACCTCCGCGGGCAGACTGTCGGCTTCGACCGCGAAGCCATGGTTGTGCGAAGTGATTTCTACCTTGCCGTTCGCGGCATCCTGCACCGGCTGATTACCACCGCGATGGCCAAAGACCAACTTGAACGTCTTGCCGCCAAACGCGCGGCCCAGCAACTGGTGGCCGAAACAGATGCCAAACGTCGGCACCGAAGTCCGGACCAAATTCCGAATCTGTTCCACCTCTTGATTCATTGAGGCAGGATCGCCTGGTCCATTGGAAAGAAATATACCGTCCGGCTTCAGCGCCAGCGCCTCGGCGGAAGATGTTGAGGCGGGCACTACGGTAATGCGACAACCGCGCGCTGCCAGCTCGCGCAATGAATTCCGCTTTACCCCAAAGTCGTAACACACAACGTGAAAACGTTCGTTACCTTCCGGCTGTATTTCGTACTTCTCTTCGGTCGTAACGACGCTTGCCAGCTCACGGTTTTCCATTGACGGCGACTGCCGGGCCTTTTCTACGAGATTTTCTTCGCTGAGATCCGTAGTCGAAATACAAGCGCGCATCGCCCCTTTGTCACGGATGTGTCTGACGAGCGCGCGTGTGTCGATGCCTTCAATCGCGACAATGTTCCAGCGTTTCAGATAAGCATCCAGGGTTTCTCGCGCGCGCCAGCTCGAAGCGATGCGGGCTGCTTCGCGCACTACAAACCCTTCAACCCAGGGACGTGACGATTCTTCGTCTTCACTGTTCACGCCGTAGTTGCCAATCAGCGGATAAGTCATGCAAACAATCTGGCCGGCGTACGACGGGTCGGTTAACACTTCCTGATAACCAGTCATCGAAGTGTTAAAGACCATTTCTCCTGTGCTCTCGCCTTCAGCCGCCCATGAGCGGCCACGAAAGGTGATGCCATCTTCCAAGGCAAGTATCGCGGGTTTCAAATCGCTTCTCTTACTAATTGGAGTTCGCTCCTTTTGGTTCGTTCCGAGTTATGGTCCTCAGAATATCGGTGAACGTGTCATAGAACTCAATTGAGTGTGGGTTTGAGCTCGAGATAATCAAGCGCCTTACTCTACGAACAAGTGGTACGTCGTTAGGACCCAGCGTTGTTACTACATCCCTTTCACCATCCGGCACCTCCGACACTAAATCCAGAAATAGCCGAGAATTTCCATTGACCATAGCTTGAAAAGCCTGGAGAAATTCCTCCCGGCTGGTTTTTGGTTTTGTCCGCTTCTCGATCAACTTGGGGTGTTCCAGGACCTCCTTGAGCCTCCGCCTGGCATCTGTAGAAAATCCCGAGGTATCAATGTGCGTTAGCGCTTGTACCGACTCTGGCGTGGCTTGATTAATCAAGACCAGGAGGGCGTCTTCTCGACCTGGATGGACCACGTTACTGATAATTTTCATTAGCGCTGGCGTAGCTTGTGCCTCGTCCATGCTGCCGAAAATAAAGAGAGCGCCTTGAAAGCGCTTGACTTCGTAGGCTCCGTGCTCAGGCAGGAAATATCGCGCATTCGAATACGACAGCCAGCGTTCGCCAGCCGTAGACACGTCGAAGCCTTCCGCTGCGAGACGTGCCAGGTTTGAAACCCACAGGCTCAGTTCAACATCGTCGAGGTTTGAGGCAGCATAATCTTGGATTAGCAGCTTTTTTGAGGCAGGTGAAGGATCTAATGAAACAAGGAGGTTGCTACCATCGAAGCGGAACCAGGCATTGGCCTGCGGATCTTCAAGCGCATTGCGAAGGCAAGGTAAGAGTCGCGCAGGTTCGGACTTGACTGTTTCCCACACCTTGTCCATCGCTATCACCTTTTGAGCTCGCTCCGAATCCGAAAGGAGCGCCGGTCGAAAGTCGTATGTTGCTTTGATGGTCCGCTCAAAGTTGGCACAGGAATCTTGGACTTGCTTTGACGACGAACAATCGCTGGAAATGCAAACTACGAATAGTAGACCGAACACGCTACCGATTAGATGTTTGCAGGTGGGATCGCTGGCTAGTCTCATGAATACCTAGGACTGAGTACGCAGATACTGTTGCGCTTCGTTCAGCCAGCGCTTGTCCGCGCGATACTTGTAGGCCGGCGCAGTCTTCACAGCTTCAATGCAGGCCTGCATCGAACTCGCGGCTTCACGCCTGTGGCCCAGGCCGGCATGCGCGCGCCCCATCAAATAAAGACCTTCCGGATCTGACGGCCGGTGCTCGAGGAATTGTTCGACCGCATTGCGCGCGTCTTCATATTGTTCGGCGGCGATATAGGTCGCACCCACCTCGCGCCAAATTTCGTGCTGGCTGTGAGACCGGTCACGCGCTACCACCTGTTCGAAATTTTTGATGGCATCGGCAAAGCGCTTTTGAGCGCGCGCGATGCGCCCCAGTTGGTAGTGCGCGTCGACCTCTTCTTCGTCAATCTGAATCGCGCGCTCGAATCGTTCGCGCGCCGCTTCCAGCTCGCCGCGCTGCTGGTGAATCAGACCAAGGTTGTAATGCGCTGAGGCGTCAGCCGGATTCAGTGTCGCCGCCTCGAGGTTTTGTTTGAAGGATTCGCGCGCGCGTTGCGAGCGTGTGACATTGCTAATGTAGCCGCGGATCAAGAGGAACAGAATTATCAGCAAAAACGGCGAAGCCAGAATAGGGCTAAGCAGCAACGCCCACAATGGCGAGATGAACAAAGCCAGCACCAGCCCGACTATTGAAATTGCAATCGCGCGCAGCACCGTTATGCGAAACACTTCGCGCACAGCACAAATGGCTGCAAGCACGAAGAGCGTTAGTTTTACTGTACGGAAAAGGCCGGCGGCGACGAGTTGCGGATCTCGCAGCGCCAACTGCAACTGAGCGCGCAAATCATCCGGCAAGCGAAACAGATTTTCAACTTGCGCTGCTGACTGAAAAGACTGCGCAACATATGCCGCTTGTACTCCGCTGAAGTGGAAGAAGAGCGAGACCAGTATGGAGATCAGATTGGCGATCGCCAGCGCGTAGAGAAAAGTTGAGGCCAGCGATGCGTATTCCTGTTGCAGTAGCAGACTGAAACGCCCGCGACGTTCAAAGACATTAGCGACAAACGCAATCAGGGGAACGAGTATAACGCCAACCAACAAAAGCGACAGCGTCGCCTGGAAGAGCAGACGCACCACTGCCCCGGGACCGCCAAAAAGAAAACTTCGATTCCCAGACAGCAACTGCGTTATCGTGTAGTAAGCGAGCTGACTGATGAAGGCCAGCAACCCAATGCCGGTCAGTGGCGCTCGATCGCGCACCTCACGCAGCCCGCGAAGCGGTGCATAAAAAATCATCAGGGCCAGCCGTAACCAATCAAGTGCACTCACTTCAATTTCTCAGTTCCAGTATTGCAGTTATCGCTCGGCGTTTGGTGTTTCCAGGGTCGGACGGTAAGCCGTGGGAGGCGGCGAAGAAATATTTTCGTGGTGAATTACACTGATCGCGGACAATGGCCAATAACGAAACAACGCCTTCCCATAAATGTATTTCTTGGGCACCAAGCCCCAGCTTCGTGAGTCGTAGGAATTGTCGCGATTGTCACCCATCACAAAATAATAGTTTGGCCGAACATAGACGGGCGCCTGGCTCTTGGGCGCCAGGTTGTATTTATGGTCCAGATAGCTCTCGTCGAGGTCGCTACCGTTGATGCGCACAACTCCATCCCGCACTTCCACTGTGTCGCCCGGCAGTCCCACGACGCGTTTGATGTAGCTCTTGGACGGATCCTCCGGATACCAAAAAACCACGATGTCACCGCGCTCGACTTTTGGCGCCCAGCGATACTCGTCGTAATAGATCAGCTTGTTAACAAAAATGCGTTCACCGTCGTGGAGGCGTGGCAACATTGACGTGCCTTCCACCTTCACCGGCTGAACGATAAAAACGACCACCAGCGCGGCAATCATCAATGCAAAAATTAAATCTCGCAGCAGCAGACGGCCCTCTGCCCACAGACCTTGGCGGGAAGCTTCTTCAGGTCGATGCACCTGAATATCTTTGTCGTCGTTCTGGTGAACGCCGCCAAAGGGCGGCGGCCGGCGAGTCCTAATTCCTAACATAGACGCTGCCTATGCGGCTTTCTCCAATTCAATGCATTCATCACAACCCGCTTGAGGTTAGCTTTCGACAGATTGCTTGTCAAACATCACAGCGCGTCATCGGTTTGCAGGTTTATTGCACTTTTGCTTTAGTATTCGCGACGGAAATCGCATGGGATCATTGGGCGGGTGACAGCAAACGGTTGACAGTCGTTGCTGCGGCTCTCTATCATCGCTGCCTGCAAGTTCGGCTCGAAAACTCTCCCATTGAGACGCGAACGGAGGCTTAAGGCCGTGATAAAACTAGACATCATCAACCGCGTGGCGGAAAAGACCGGAGTACCCAAAATGAAAGCGGAGCAGGCGGTGGATGCGCTCTTTCATTCGATGAAGGAAGCACTCACGCGTGGCGAGCGAATTGAGCTGCGCGGCTTTGGTGTCTTTGTCGTCAAGCCGCGAAAACGCGGCGTCGGCCGCAATCCCCGGACCGGCGAAGAAGTAGCAATTCCTTCGGGCAAGACGATTCGTTTCAAGCCGGGGAAAGACTTGCAAGTGAGCAATGACGGCGAGCTTGCGGTTGAAGCGGATTCGGAAATTTTGGATTTTAAGTAGAGTTGGAACTATTTCAGTTTTTTAACGAGGCTAGAGCACTGCGGCGCCGGTCGCGACTCTAGCCTTAAATGTTCAAGGACACCGTTAATACGCAAACTAACAGTTTGCGCCATAGCAAATGTCAGAATCGGTTCAGGCAATTCCGCCATTTTTTCCGCAGCCACAACTGGTCGCCCGGTCTCGGGCGCAACGCCCTACGATTCGTGAGTGGATTCGGCACTCGGCTCTGTTTCTGATCACCTTTCTAACGACAACTTTCGCGGGGATAGTAATCGCCGCACCTGAACTGGATGTTCCTGAGCCTGCTCTTTCCAGCGTGCTCAGTTATGTCTTGTATATCCCTGAATACTACCTGCGCATCGTTACTTCGCTACTTACATTTGCGCTCCTTCACCCGCACATTTTGGTGGCGGCCGTTAGCTTCTCGATTACGTTACTCGCAATACTCACAGCGCATGAAATGGGCCATTACTTAGCCTGTCGCTACTACGGCGTCCATGCGACGTTGCCTTTCTTTATTCCGGCGCCACCGCTGTTTCTGGCCGGAACCTTCGGGGCGTTCATCAAAATGAAGTCGCCGATTCCGTCGCGGCGCGCATTGTTCGATATTGGATTAGCTGGACCACTGGCCGGCTTTGTCATGCTCCTGCCGGTCGCGCTGGCAGGAATCTTCACGGTGCAAGCCGCGCCACCCATTGCAGGTTCTACAATTGTTTTTAACGATCCGCTTCTCTTCCGGATATTTGCAAAAGCGACCGGCGCGAACCTAACCGACGCATTGCCTAATCCGTTTTACATGGCCGCGTGGATTGGTTTGCTGGTGACGAGCCTAAACTTGATGCCGGTGGGTCAACTCGATGGCGGGCACGGAACGTTTTCGCTCTTCGGACCACGCGCTCACAAGCTCATCGGCCGGATTGCATTTGTCGCCATGGCCTCAATGGCCATGCTGGGATTCGTTTGGCACCACAGTCCCAGTGGCTTTCTTTACACCGTGCTGCTGGCCGTCATGTTGCGGGTGCGCCATCCAGCGCCAGAGCAGATGGAACCTTTGGGGGCAGCGCGGATCGTAGTGGCAATCATCACGCTGATCGTTTTCGCGCTCTCGTTCGTGCCGTTTCCGATCACGCTTACTTGAAGCATTTGCGCAGACTCTTGACAGAAACCTCGAGTAAGAATGATGATCCTCCTATGAGCCTTGCATCTATTCAGAAGGAAATTGTTCAACTCAATCCCAAAGAACGAGCAGTGTTGATTGATCTGCTTTGGGAAAGTCTCGATGAGGCAGGCGCCGCTGAGCGCGAAAGCAAGTGGGCTTCAGAATCCGAGGATCGAATTGACGCCTTTGAGCGAGGTGAACTACCTGCCGTTGATGGACCTGCTGCTCCGCGAGATCTCCGTTCATCTCTGCCTACCGATTCACCTCGGCCGCGCTGGTAGAGTTGAAACAAGCGACATTAGATTACGAGAAGAAGGAGAGCGGGCTGGGGAAGAGTTTTTTGAATGAGCTTGATGCCACGGTAGACCGAATTCTAGCCAACCCTGTGCCTGGCACTCCTTGTCTCACCGAATAAGGCGATGCCGTACTCACCGCTTTCCATTCGGTCTCATCTATCAAATTCGGTCTAACGAAATTCTCATCGTTTCCGTAATGGACTTGCGACGAGATCCGAGCAATTGGAAACGTGTGCTAGAGGAAGAGGAAAAAGGATCCGAACAAGGTTAAGCACTATTCTTGTGCCAAGGGGGCTGCAGGCAGCAAGCCCTTAATCTCGTGTACCATACGATTCACTTCATCCTGATCGGCAAGCGCAATCATGAAAAACTTGTAGCCCTCATGGAAACAGATAACGCCGTTGGCAAATAACCAAACGCCGCCGAGAAAAGGATTTCCACCGACCAGCCAGCTAATCGGGGCGCCAGCCAGCCCGCCCGGCGAAATAATCTGCGCAAACATCACTGCACCCGCCGCACAACTAAACGCTCCCAGCAATGGCGCACCAACATATTTTGTGATGTTGCGTTCGAACTCAACACGGCTACGCTCTGCTTCCGTAAGTTGTCCCTGGGCAATCAACTCTTCCTTCTTGCGCAGGTAGCTGTCAAAAGTTTCGCTTAGTTTGCGCACTCCAAAAATCGGCAGCGCGGAATGCGTTAACCAATGCGGATGGGCACCGAGCAATACTGCGTCCAGTCCCGGAAATGCGGTGCCCATGCGAATACCGAGCACAAGTGAGAAAGAAACAGCCGCCGCCTTGCCGGGGTTTTCTTTGATCCACTCGCGGGCTTTCGAGACACCCACGGTGGCCGCCGCAGATGCACGCGTGATTTTTGCGCCAGTGTCGTAAACTTTCGAAGCTCGTTCGTAATAATTCTTCGCGTCGTCCAATACATCGCCGGCTTTCTTTCCCGCATCGCCGGCTGCGTCGCGAATCACTTCCCCTGCTTTCTTTGCGCCACGCACCGCATCGTCCGCCGCCCGGCGTGCCGTCTCGCTGAGGTTGCCTTCTTCGGCCAAGCGTTCGGCTTCAGCGCGCAGCTTTTCGGCGCCTGAACTCAGGCCTTCAGCCCCTCGTTTCGCCGCGTCGCCGGCAGCCTTTGTTCCTTCATCTACCAGGTCGGAAATGGCAAACTTCTCGTCAAGCTCGCGGGCTTTGCGCCGCACGGTCTTATGCCATTCGTCAATTTTGTCTTTGTAGTCAGCCATTTCTAAAGATTTTTTACCTCCAGGTCAGCGCGCCGTTCTGAGTACCTGTACGACTGCGCAAGGGCGCCGGTTTCAATGGATCACAGGTCCTGTGACCCAACCCGCTAATAATCTTGCGTGGTCATGGGCTTCATGTTAGAGTGCGATTATTCAGTGGTTGTCCGCTTTAGCGACTCGCCTAATTTTGATAGCCGTACAATAACTGAAGCCGTTCTAACCTCGGGCACAACCAGCAGGGGCTCCTTACAATAACGAGAAAGCGTGGCGACAATCCAGGCAACGCTCGTATCTGCCACGGTCAACTAAAATCCTTGCTTTAACCAATTACTATGAACGACAAAGACGCTAAGGCAAAACTCCCCAGAAGCGCTCGTGACATGCCGATTGCAGATCGTTTGCGGACTATTCGTGGTTTGGAATTCGGCGCGGATCTGGCTGACGCCGTAATTGCCAAACTCGCAGAGCAATCTCGCGTCGTCGAGTTTCGACGCCGCTGCTTCGTCTATCGCGCTGCCGAAGAGGCGGACGCGCTTTTTGCAATTATCAAAGGACGCATCAAGCTTTGCCGCATCGAGCCGCACAGCGACCGCGAAGCCGTAAACGATATTCTGCCTGAAGGCTCACTCTTCGGCGAGTCGGCTCTTTACTCAAAAGCCGGGCGCCGGGAAAACTCTGCTATTGCTTATGAGAGCTGCACGTTGTTGAGAATACCGGCGGAGCATTTCAAGTTAGCGATGACCGAAGATCAAGGGTTGCACGATTACACCTTCCGTTTGATCGGCCAACGTCTCGAGCATGCAGAACAGCGTCTCGCTGATTTCGCTCTCAATGCTATTCCGGCGCGCGTTGACCGGTTACTGGTGGACTTCTCCGATCGTTACGGCGTGCGCGAATCTGACGGCGTGCTGATCGATATTCCTTTGCCTCACCGGGAAATTGCTTCCATAGTTGGTTCCACCCGCGAAAGCGTCACTGTGCGCTTGAACGCAATGCGCCGCGAGGGTACGATCGAATTCGTTAACCGCAGAATTCTGATCAAGCGACCCGAGTGGCTGTTGCGCGAAGCAAGACTCGTCAATTAGAAACTCTGGCACAACCGGCGAATGAAATGTCCTACGTGTAACAGCCCGGTCGAATGGAACGACAATCCTTTCCGTCCGTTCTGTTCGGAGCGCTGTAAGCTTATCGATTTGGGACGGTGGGTGAGCGAAGAATATCGTGTGCCTGGTAAGCCGGTAGCTCCCGAGGCAGTTGAGGAGGACGAAGACCGTGAACCAGAAACAAGTAGTTCAGAGTACAAACTTTAGTTTGCTGATTCTCCACAACGGGCAACCTGAAGGTTGTACTCTTAACTTCTTGGGTGCTGAACTGACAATCACAGAGCAACGATCGCAATTTTGTTTTTATCCGCCAGCGCGATCATTTCCTCTCGATCAAACATAAGGGTCTTCCCGGCATTAAGACAGAGGCAGGTGGCGCCGGCTTGCACCATAGCTTCAATAGTCGGTATGCCCACTACCGGCACGTCAAACCTCATATCCTGATCCGGCTTGGCAAGTTTCAACACAGTCAGCGGACCGCTGCTGAGATTCTTTCTGCCGCGCGCGCCTCCCTGGCCGTTTATTATTTCACCAGCCCGCAGAATGGTTGCGTCCGTGCCTTCCATGGCTTCGATGGCCACACAGGCTTTGCCGCGCACCACAATCGTTTGGCCCAGATCGAGTTGTGCAATATGAGCGGCGACTTCCTGGCCGTACTCAATATCCGCGCGTTCCTCCGAGCTGGGCTTACGACGTGTCAGCGTACCCAGCGCTGGTAAAGAATCCTGCAGAAAATAGGTTGAATCGATCAGATCGATGCCTTCGCTGGCAAGTTCAGCAGCAATGCCGCCGATGAGCGAGGTTGTATTTCGCCGCGGCAGTTTCAAAAGCATTTTCAACATGCGCGCGTCAGGCACGGCGCGGCTGAAGATCTGCACGTGCTTGACCTGGCCGGCCATGATTGCTTTTTCCACGCCTTCGCCTTTGAAAAAACGAATCATCTTTCCCAATTGGCCAATGCCTACCCAGATCAAACGCTCCACTTCCTGCTCGATTTTTGGATCAGTCTCTTCGCGAATCGCGGCTACCGAAAGCGATACGCCGGCGCGGCGAGCACCGTCGACGACCATAAACGGAAAGCGGCCGTTGCCGGCAATTAATCCGTAACGCATTATGAAAGGATGAAGGATGAAGGCGGAAGGATGAAGGAAGAAAAGCGCGGGACTATTAGAACTCTTTCGCAACCTCTTCCAAAAACGACGCACTCGTCTTTTCATGCTTTTTCAGTCTTCATCCTCCATCCTTCATCCTTCATCCTTTCAAGATGCGTTACGGATTAATTGCCGGCAACGGCCGCTTTCCTTTTATGGTTGTCGACGGTGCGCGGCGCGCCGGTGTATCGCTTTCGGTAGCCGCGATTCGCGAAGAGACTGATCCAAGAATCGAGCAGGAAGCGGAGCGTCTGGTCTGGGTAGGCATTGGCCAACTGGGGAAGATGATCCGCTTTTTCAAAGGCGAAGGCGTGGAAAAAGCAATCATGGCCGGCCAGGTCAAGCACGTGCAGATCTTCA
>DASQPM010000160.1:0-4339 GCA_035643935.1 Pyrinomonadaceae bacterium
GCCATCCAGTTGCATATTATTTCTATACCACGATCGGCCATCTGTTTCTGCACAATCGCTTAATACGCGAGGACGGCGCGCTTTCGATCCGGCGAAGTTTCAAGCCGGCGGAGTTACAGGTACTGGCGCAAGATGCGAAGCTCGAAGAAATTCGGGTTGTCAGACATTTTCCGTACCGACTTGTCCTTGCGGCTTCGCCGCGCCACAGTGCGGAAAGGCTTCGCCTTTCCGGTCAGGCTGCCCAGGGTGGCGAGGCTACGCCTCAAAGGGCTGGAGGCTTAGCCTCTTTAGTTCAGTAATATTGGCAGCCGGAAAGGCTGAGCCTTTCCGCACTGTGCGGCGGCAAAGCCGCGACTTTCATGATCGAAGAAAATTGACTACACATTCTTTAAACACATTTGATGTTGCGATCGCCGGTGCTGGTCCGGCAGGCACGAGCGCAGCCATCCGGCTGGCGCTACATGGCGCGCGGGTTTTGCTGCTTGAGGAAAAGAAATTTCCCCGCGCAAAACTGTGTGGCGAATTCATCTCTCCTGAATGCCTTGGTCATTTTCAGCAGCTCGGTGTGATCGATCAGATGATTGCGGCCGGCGCCACCTCACTCGGCGAGACTGTTTTCTATTCCGCGCGGGGCCACCAGGTTGCGGTCCCAAGCGAATGGTTTACTTCAGGAGCGACTGCGCTCGGCCTCAGTCGCAGTGAAATGGACCAGCGGTTGCTCGAACGCGCAAAAGCGGCTGGCGTCGTGGTGCTTGAAAACGCGCATGCGACTGGGCCGCTGCTTGAAGATGATTCTGTGTGTGGCGTGCATGTAAAGACTTCTGCCGGCACGAATGACTACCGGGCGCGGATAACTATTGATGCGACCGGCCGATCGCGCACCTTAGCAAGACATTTTGATCGGGACCAGCGCAGCCGGTCGAGTAAACAAAAGCGCGGGCTGGTGGCATTCAAGGCCCATCTGGAAAACACACGCGTGACGCCGGGCGCTTGCGAGATTTATTTCTACGTTGGTGGCTACGGCGGACTCAGCGAGATCGAACACGGCCTGAGCAATCTCTGTTTTATTGTCTCGGCTAGCGAAGTGCGCCGTTGCGGCTCAGATCCGGATCGCGTGTTACAGGAAGTCGTCATGCAGAATTCGCGCGCGGCTGAAACGCTCTGTGAGGCGCGACTTCGTTCGCCCTGGCTAAGCGTTTCGCTCGAAGGTTTTGGACGCAAGACGTTGGCGCCGGCAAACGGCCTGTTAACTATCGGCGATGCGGCTAGTTTTATCGATCCTTTCACTGGCAGTGGCATGTTGATGGCGTTGGAGAGCGGTGAAGTTGTTGCCGAAACGATTGTGTCGCGTCCTGGAATTCTGCGCGACGCGCAAACTGCTGAATTAATCGCCAAAGAATACGAACGGCAATACACCAGCAGGTTCGAATCGCGGTTGCGTGTTTCCGGATTACTTCGTCGCGCCGCGTTCGTGCCTTACCTGGCAGAGACAGCTATTCTTCTTTTCGGTGCGAGCACCCGGTTGCGCCGTAGACTTGCGCGCGCCACCCGCCACGCCAACCAGCAAAAGGCGCGTGCCTCGCTAAGTTAATCGCGGCGATGTTTGCGGTTGTTCTCGGGCTGGTTTCGCAACAAACAGGAAATGCTTGCCAGACAGGGAGTTTTTGGAGTAAAACGACTGAGCATTTTCGTCTACTTGCGCCCCGGCGCTTTTCTCAAAGGTCGTGACTTCGACGACTGGATTGCTCCCCAGACTTAGCGCGAACAAGGAAAATTCTGCGGTAGTTCACAATTATCGGTACAGCGCGAGTCGAAGCTTAATTGACAGTTCACCCATTAACCGAAGCTGCTCTTACTAAGGAGAATGAAATGATGTTTGCGTCCCCTACGCACTCGCCGAAGACTTCCGTTCGCATATCCACTTTCTTGATCCTAGTCATTTCCGCTCTCCTTGGCGCGAGCACCGCGTTTGGTCAGGCACAATCGAACGCTGCCGATCTTCAGGGCTATGTGCGGGACCCTTCTGGAGCTGCCGTCACCGGTGCCACAGTGACCGTGCGAAATCCGGCTACAAATTTTTCGCGTGACGTCACCACCAACGATGAGGGCTATTACCAGATCACAAATCTTCCGCCCGGAAGTTATGAGATAACGGTAGCAGCCGCCGGCTTTTCAAAGGGAAGAATTCCGAGCGTTACTTTAACGGTTGGTCAGCGCGCCGATCTCGACATCCCGTTGACGGTGGGAGCGGTGGGTGCCACAGTCGACATTTCCACCGCCGAGGTTGCCTTGGTCGAATCGTCAAGCACGACTGTGTCGAACACGATCGATCAAAAGCGTATCAACGATCTGCCTATTAATGAACGCAGCGCGACAGGATTCGCCTTGACGATTTCAACCGTGGGCCGTGACAACGGCCGTCCCATCGGACCAGCGCCGACGTCGGGCTTAAATATTGGTGGCCAACGCGGACGCTCGACACTGGTGCAGGTTGACGGAGCGGACTATACAGACAACTCGATCAACGCGGCACGCTCGACGGTCAGTATGGAGGCCGTACAGGAGTATCAGGTAGCGACGAATTCCTACGCGCCTGAGTTTGGGCGAGCAACCGGCGGCATCGTCAACGTTGTTACCAAGAGCGGCACCAACGATTTTCGCGGAAATATATTTGGCTTCCTAAGGCACAAATCAATTCAATCTCGTAATGGTCTGGCGCCGCTTATCGATAACGATCCAAACAAGAAACCAGGGTTTACGCGCGTGCAGTATGGTGCCACGCTTGGCGGACCGATCGTCAAAGATCGCACCTTCTTCTTTGCGAGCTTTGAGCAGCGTCGCCGCCAGGAGTCAGGATTTTTCACGAGCAACGTCAGCGCCGGTTTGAACAACAGCATTACTATCGGTGCTCCGTTTCTACCGTTCACCAACGTTTACAACAACCTGACAGCCGCGCAAGTTGCTTTCATTGGCGGCGAACTCGCGAGTCTGGATGCGGCGCGTATCGGTCGCGCCATTACTTATGCGACTTTCGCGTCATCGGGGGGCCAAATTGGACTTAACGGCGCCAGCACTCTGATCAGTCCCGGCGGCGCGATTCCAGGCGGTCAGGTAATCGGCGGGCGGTTCTTTATTTCGGGCGCACCCGTTCCAACGCTTGCTAATAATGGCGTGGTCCCGGGCTTTACAACGATAAATGCCAAAGGTCAGCCGATTGCTTTTCGAGGGCTAAACAGTCTTTCACGCGTCTTTCCGATTTCGGAAAAGACGACCTTCTTATCCGGGCGCATCGATCACGCATTCAATCACAACCAACTGATGACACTGCGGTTTGGTTACAACCCAAGCGATCTAACGGGGATACAAGATGAATCCCAAAACCAAACGGTAGGACAAAACGATTTTTCGCGCACCGGCATTTCAAAACTGCGGGACACCTCATTCGTTGCTTCACTTGCTTCGACCCTCTCAAACACAACGGTCAATGAAGCGCGCTTCAATTTTGGCCGGCGCAAGGCTACTTTCGATTCGCAGATTCCCGGAACAGCTATCCAGATAATCGGCGCGGCTTTCCTTGGCTCAAACCCGTTCTCGCCGGTTAATCGCACGGAGAACCGTTATGAAGTTACTGATAACTTGAACTGGATTCACGGCGATCACACGTTCAAGTTTGGCGGCGACTTTAGTTTGATCAAGGTTAAGGCGCGCTTTGAGTTGAACTTCCCCGGACTCTTCAACTTTGGTGGCGTGCCGCAAAGCACCCTGGCAAACTTCATTCCAGGTCTGTCCGCCTCCGCGCCTGCGATCACTCCGGTTCAGTCCTATGGTTTAGGGTTCCCGAGTGCATTCATCCAGGGTTTCGGCAATCCGAACAGCGCGATCAAGAACCGTCCGCTGGCTTTCTTTGCCCAGGATGCATGGAAGGTACGTCCGAACCTGACGTTCAATTATGGGGTGCGCTACGACGTTGAATTGACTGATACGATTGCGCCCATAGCCTTCACCGATCCGTTGACACATATCGCGCTCTCTGCGTCCGACCTTCTGGCCGCCCAAAACGCGGTAGGTGTGCAACAGGGCTTCCCGCGCGACACAAACAACTTTGCGCCGCGCGTCGGGTTTGCCTGGGACATCAACGGCAAAGGAAAGACGGTGCTGCGCGGCGCTTACGGCTTGTTCTACGATCACCCGCTATTGGCCGTAGCCTTCAACTCGGACATTGCAGATGCAGCACAGCAACAACAATACTTCAACGTCTTACCAGGTAGCCCGGCGTCTACTGCGTCAATCAACCTGCTACAAATTTTCCAGGGAACTATTTGTAGCAGGTTGATTGACG
>DASQPM010000161.1:0-10642 GCA_035643935.1 Pyrinomonadaceae bacterium
AACGACGTTTGGGCAATGGCCGGCACGCCGCTGACGGCGCTTGCTATTACCTGCTTTCCAAAGAAGGGAGTCGATCCAGCGATACTCGGCGAGATCATGCGTGGCGGGCAGGAAACCTTGAACAAGCATGGCGTGACGCTGATCGGCGGCCACAGCGTCGATAACGAGCAAATAATGTTTGGCTATGCGGTAACCGGCGTGATTGACCCGGGGAAAATTGCCAGCAACGCCGGCGCGCGTCCCGGTGACGCGATTATTCTGACGAAACCAATCGGCACCGGAGTGATCTCGACCGGGATAAAATTTGCGAAGGCTTCAGACTCAATCGTCGCGGCATCAGTCGAGACGATGTTGACAGCGGGAAACTTCGCGGCGGAGGCCATGCGTGAATTCGAAGTAAAAGGCGCAACCGATGTGACCGGTTTCGCATTGATCGGCCATGCCTGGGAAATGGCCTGTGCGAGTAAGGTAACGATTGAGATCGAGTCCGCCAAAGTTCCTTTGCTCGCTGGCGCGCTGGAATTAGCAGCTGCGGGAATGCTGACCAGCGGCGACAAGACAAACCGGGAATACATCAGCGAAGATATTGAAATCGACGAGGCTGTGGACAAGAATCTGATCAAATTACTCTACGATCCGCAAACGGCGGGCGGGATGTTGGTTTCGATTTCGGCCGACCGCGCGGATGACTTGCTGGCAAAACTGCGCGAAAATTATTCCCAAGCTCAGCGAATCGGCCGGGTTCTGGAACGTGGTGCGCATTCAATTGTTGTAAGTTCTGTATAGGAATTCATGATGGCTTCTACAATCCGGGAAATGGTTCCAAAAACGCGCTCAATTATCGATCTGTACAAGACTGTCCGCGCGCGCACGATGGCAATCGTGGCCCCGCTCGAAATCGAAGACTTCGTAATTCAGACGGCGGAATTTATGAGTCCGCCGCGCTGGCACATCGGCCACACCTCCTGGTTTTTCGAAACGCTGCTGCAAACCTACAAATCCGGTTATCAACCTTATTCAAAAGAGTTCCTCTTTTACTTCAATTCGTACTACGAGGGGTTCGGTGAACGGATAGCACGGCCCAAACGCGGCACACGATCGCGCCCGACGGTTCGCGAAACGGTCGCCTATCGTAATCATGTCGATGAACAGATGCTTCGGTTTCTGGAAACGATCGCAGAACAGCGCGATGCGAAAGCGGTTCTGCCATTAGTGCGGCTCGGGCTTGAGCACGAGATGCAGCATCAGGAACTGCTCGTTTACGACATCAAGCATCTGTTGTGCGATCAATTCGACGCGGCGATTAAGGCCAGACCCGCGACCGTGACAAGGGTCGAGGGCATGGCAGAGATTGAGGGTGGACTGTTTTGGCTTGGCTACGGAGACCAAGTCCAAAGTCCAAAGTCCAAAGTCCAAGGTCCTTCAAACTACGACTTCGCTTTTGACAATGAAAAGCCGGCGCATCAGGTTTTTCTACAGGATTTCGCGATTGACCGCGCGCTCGTGAGCAATGGCGATTTTCTTGAGTTCATTCGCGACCATGGCTATCAGGATTTTCGCTGGTGGTTTAGTGAAGGCTGGGAAGCGGTGAATCGTGAACAGTGGCATGCACCGCTTTACTGGGAGCTGCACGACGACGAGTGGATGATTCGCGACTTTGCCGGACTTCATAGCGCGAAGAGCAAAGCAAACGAACCCGTGTCGCACGTCAGTTTTTTTGAAGTGTCAGCGTTTGCAAAGTGGGCCGGTAAACGTCTGCCCACTGAAGCGGAATGGGAAAAAGCAGCAACGTTTGATCTGAATGACGGCGCACGCATGCACTTTCCGTGGGGAAACGAAGCACCTGATGTTTCAAAAACAAATTTGTTTGAGAACGGCCTTTGGGCGCCTGCGGCGATTGGCTCATTGCCCGCCGGCCAGAACCGTTACGGCTGCCACCAGATGATTGGCGACGTTTGGGAATGGACCACTTCGGATTATGTTCCTTACCCCGGATTCAAATCAGAGTTTGATGAATATAACGACAAGTGGTTTGTTAACCAAAAAGTCTTGCGCGGCGGCTCATTCGCAACGCCACAGATTCATATCCGCTCCACTTATCGAAACTTCTTCCACGCGCATGAGCGCTGGATGGTTTCGGGCTTCCGCTGCGCGAAGGATCTGTAACCTATTCCTGTCCTACAACAACTATGACGACGATTCTTAGTGACATTGAAGTTCGTGTGCTCGGCTCACTGGTTGAAAAGCAGGTAACCACGCCAGAGTATTATCCGCTGACGCTCAATGCGCTGACGCTCGCGTGCAATCAGAAGAACAATCGCAATCCGCTTACCTCCTATTCCGAAGATGAAGTGGCGCAGGCGCTGGAAACTCTGCGCGAGAAAAATCTGACTTATGTGTTCTACGGTAGCACCAGCCGCGTGCCGAAATACAAACATGTGATGACGGAGGTGTTGCACCTCACTCCCGCCGAGCTGGCAGTAATGTGTGTGCTGCTGCTGAGAGGTTCGCAGACCAGCGGAGAACTAACGACGCGCGGGTTTCGCCTGCATGAGTTTTCCGGATTGGAAGAAGTTGACGCCGCCTTGAATGCTTTGATAACCCGAGAGCCCGACCCGCTGGTTATTCGTCTCCCGCGCCAGCCGGGCCAGAAAGAAGCGCGCTTTATGCACCTGCTGTCGGGCGAAGTGGAAGTTGAAACTCAAGCTCCGGAGCGCGCTGCTTCATCGTCACACCGCGCTACTTCTTCTGACAGAGTCTCGAAACTGGAAAGCGACGTGGAAACCCTCAAGTCTGAATTCGGAAAGCTGCGCCAACAGTTTGAAGGTTTCAAAAAACAATTCGAGTAATTCACTGGGACCGCGGGCGTCCGACCCGCAATGAGCGCGCAGCGCGAAAAGCTCGACCACTCAACCATGTCTGGTGCGCAGCGAATGCGGGCGGGACGCCCGCCGGTCACCCAGGAAATAGCCGAACTCTCCACCAGAGCAGTTGCGCCTCTAGGCCAGTGTTTCATGTGTGCAATTTTCTTGATCTCAGGCTATAATCTCCGTCCCTTATGAATCTCGAAATTTTTCATCCGGCAGTAGCGCGCTGGTTCGGGAAAACGTTTCCGGAGCCGACGCCGCCGCAAAAAGACGCGTGGCCGGCAATCAAGCAGGGGCGTAACACGCTGATTGCCGCTCCCACCGGTTCAGGTAAAACTCTCGCCGCATTTCTCGCTGCCATTGATGACCTCGTCCGTTTAGGAGTCGAGGGCAAGCTCGACGACACAACTCACGTCGTTTACGTCTCACCATTAAAAGCTCTTAGTAACGACATTCAGCGAAACCTTCAGTTTCCTCTTGCCGGCATTCAAGATGAACTCCGGGCGATGGGCCTGCCCGAGATGAACATTCGCACGGTGGTGCGCACCGGCGACACTCCGGCAGCAGAACGCACGGCGATGATCAAGCGGCCACCACACATCGTGGTCACAACTCCCGAATCTCTGTACATTTTGTTAACCAGCGAAGGCGGACGCCGGATGTTGCAAACGGCGCGCACGTTGATCGTTGATGAGATCCATGCCGTGGTTGGCGATAAACGCGGCTCGCATCTGGCGCTTTCAATCGCGCGCCTGGAAAAACTAATTAGCCAGCACGAAGCCGATAACTCGAACCCCGAAACTCGAAACTCGAAACTTGTTCGCGTTGGCCTGTCCGCAACGCAGCGCCCCATCGAAGAGGTCGCACGCTTCCTGGTTGGCACCGCAGACATCAATCAGGACGGAAGGCCGGATTGCGCCATCGTCGACAGCGGGCACACGCGGCAACTTGATCTGGCGATCGAACTCCCAGAATCTCCTTTGCAGGCGGTGATGTCGGGAGAAGTTTGGGACGAAGTCTACGACCGCCTGGCCCAATTAATCCGGCAGCACAAGACGACGCTGATTTTCGTGAATACGCGGAGGCTTGCCGAACGTGTCGCTCGTTATCTGGGCGAACGCATTGGCGATGAAAATATTGCCGCGCATCACGGCAGCCTCGCTCGTGAACAACGGCTGGCGGCTGAACAACGATTGAAGGCGGGCGAATTGAGCGCGCTGGTGGCGACGGCTTCGTTGGAACTCGGCATCGACATTGGTGACGTCAATCTAGTTTGTCAACTAGGCTCGACGCGCTCGATTGCGAGTTTTTTACAGCGCGTCGGGCGTTCAAATCACACCGTCGCAGGCTTTCCCAAAGGTCGAATCTTTCCGCTGTCGCGCGATGAGTTGGTGGAATGCGCGGCGATTATCGATTCGGTTCGGCGCAGTGAACTCGATCAACTCGCGTTGCCGGAACAGCCGCTCGATATTCTGGCGCAGCAGATCGTGGCGGCGTCGGCGCCTGAAGAATGGGGCGAGGACGAATTGTTTGCCATGGTCAGGGGCGCATATCCGTATCGCAAGCTCGAGCGCGAAAAGTTTGATTCGGTAATTCGAATGTTGGCGGAAGGTTTTTCCACCAAGCGCGGGCGGCGTTCTGCTTATCTGCATCATGACGCAGTTAACAAACGCATTCGCGGGCGGCGCGGCGCCCGCCTGGCGGCGATCACTTCTGGCGGTGCAATTCCTGACACTGCGGACTATGCCGTTGTGCTCGAACCCAGCGAACTTGTCATCGGCAGTGTTAACGAAGACTTCGCAATCGAAAGTTTGCAAGGCGATATTTTTCAACTCGGCAATGCCTCGTGGGAAGTCCTGCGCGTCGAACAAGGCAAGGTCCGCGTCGCCGACGCGCATGGCAAACCACCATCAATCCCTTTCTGGTTAGGCGAAGCGCCGGCACGCACACATGAGCTTTCGGTTTCTGTCTCTCGTTTGCGCGAAGAGGTCGCCGAACGGATTGATGTCAGTGACCTGCCGGATGATTCTCAACACTTCGAGAAGTCGCCCGCTAACGCAGCTGGTTCTGGCAAACCAGTCAATCTCGAGCCCGCAATTAAATATCTAACCCACGACATCGGCATTTCGCGCGCGGCAGCCGAGCAAATTGTCGAATATCTTGCCGGAGCAAAGATTGTGCTCGGTGTAATGCCTTCGCAGGAGAATCTCGTTCTGGAACGCTTTTTCGACGACAGCGGCAGCATGCAGCTGGTGCTGCATTCACCTTTTGGCAGCCGGCTCAATCGCGCCTGGGGCCTGGCGTTGCGCAAACGCTTTTGTCGCAAGTTCAATTTCGAATTGCAGGCAGCCGCCACCGAAGATGCGATTGTGCTGTCGCTTGGTCCAACACACAGTTTTCCGCTCGATGAAGTATTTCACTATCTGAACTCCAAAACTGTGCGCCAGGTTCTGTGCCAGGCGCTGCTCGATGCGCCGATGTGGAACATCCGCTGGCGCTGGAATGTCACGCGCTCTCTGGCTGTTCTGCGGCGCCGCGGCGGCAAGAAAATTCCAGCACAGTTGCAGCGCATGGATGCAGAAGATCTGCTGACTGCTATCTTCCCCGATCAGCTCGCGTGTCAGGAGAATCTCGGTGGCGGCGAGCGCGAAATTCCCGCGCATCCGCTGGTGGACCAGACGGTCAAGGATTGTCTGGAAGAGGCGATGGACATTGACGGGTTGGAACAACTGCTGACGGCGATCGAGCGCAACGAGAAAAATCTTTTCGCGCGCGATGTGATCGAGGCGTCGCCGCTGGCTCAGGAAATACTTAACGCGCGTCCCTATGCGTATCTCGACGACGCGCCGCTTGAAGAGCGCCGCACGCGCGCGGTCTATCAACGCCGCTGGCTTGATCCGCAGACTGCTTCCGACATGGGCAAGCTCGATCAGGCTGCGATCGATCGCGTGCGTGATGAGGCCTGGCCACGCGTGGAGAATGCCGACGAGTTGCATGACGCGCTGGTTGAGCTGGGATTCATAACTTCGGAAGAAGGCGCTGAGTGGCGACAGTTTCTTGGAGAGCTGCAAAATGATCGCCGCGCAGCCGTGCTTCAAGCTATTACTGGGACCGCGGCAACTGGGACCGCGGGCGTCCCGCCCGCAATGAGCGCGCAGCGCGAACACCGCGACCACTCAAACATGTCTGGTGACGCAACGAAGGCGGGCGGGACGCCCGCGGTCCCAGTAAGGGAGTTGAATCTGTGGGTCGCTGCCGAACGGCTGCCACAGTTCGAAGCCATTTATCCTTCACTGAAATTGCAACCGCAGATTAAAGCGCCGGCCAGTTTTACTAAGCAATGGTCGTTTGAAGAAGCGCTTGTTGAACTCTTGCGCGGCCGACTAGAAGGACTTGGACCAGTGACAGTCCAAAGTTTGGCCAACTCTTCGAGCCTGAGCACCAATGAAATCGAGACCGGCCTGTTGCGTTTGGAAGCAGAAGGTTTTGTTGTCCGCGGCAAGTTCACGCCGGGCACAACGGAGACCGAATGGTGCGCGCGCCGTCTGCTGGCGCGCATTCACAGTTACACCTTGAATCGCCTGCGACAGGAAATCGAACCGGTGGCGACTACCGATTTCATTCGTTTCCTCTTGGCCTGGCAAAAAGTCGCGCCGGAACATCAGATGGAAGGGCCGGAGAGCATGCGCGCCATCATCGAGCAGCTCGAAGGTTTCGAAGCGCCCGCCGCAGCCTGGGAAGGCGAACTATTGCCGAGCCGCCTGGCGGAATACGATCCTGCCTGGCTCGACGCGTTGTGTTTGTCGGGTGAAGTGGTTTGGGCGAGATTGACTCCACCTGCGAGTGCAGCTCGATCCGCAGCGAATGAAACTGGTGTAGAGAAGGCACGCGGCGCGGCGCCTGTGCGCAACACTCCCATCGCGCTGTTACGACGCAAGAACTTTGCGATCTGGAATTCAGTGTTTCCGCAACCTTCGTTAAGTGAACTGGAATTCTCGACCACTACTCAAGCTGTTCAAGATTACTTGACGACGCGCGGCGCTTCGTTCTTTACGGACATTGTCGAAGGCACACGACTACTGCGCGCGCAGGTCGAGGAATCGTTAGCCGAACTGGTCGCCAATGGTCTGGTCGTTTCCGACAGCTTTGCGGGCCTGCGCGCGTTGTTAACGCCAGGCAGCCGCAAGACGCAAGCTGCCGCTAAACGAAAGCATCGTCAGCCGGTGTATGAAATGTCGAGCGCCGGCCGATGGTCCATCTTGAACCGAGCAGGACAGGCATTCCTGCCTGTCCCATCCGGGAATGGGGATCCGGAAACTGTGGAGGAGATCGCGCGCATTCTGCTCAAACGCTACGGCGTCGTGTTCAAGCGCCTGCTCGAGCGTGAAGGAATAGCAATGCCCTGGCGAGTGCTATTACGCATGTATCACCGGCTCGAGGCGCGTGGTGAAATCCGCGGTGGCCGTTTCGTTGCCGGTATTTCGGGTGAACAGTTTGCGCTGCCTGAAGCGGTGGGAATGCTGCGAGCAATTCGTCGTGCCGGTACCGGAGCAATGGATTTTGGTTTCCGCTCACCGGGCCAAATTCAAGAGTCTTCACTTGCCATCGGGTTACCATCCACAGATGCAGCACAGGAGAGTCTCATCTCGATCAGCGCCGCCGATCCGTTAAATCTGGTCGGCATCATCACGCCCGGCGGGCGCATCACCGCCCACACTTCAAATCGAATTCTCTATCGCAACGGTGAACCGATCACTGTGTTGGAGGGCGGCGAGCCACGTTTTCTAATCGAGTTAAGCCGCGCGATGGAGTGGAAAGCGAAAGCGGCGCTGATGCGCAAAGCCACGCCACCGCAGCTTCGTTCATACCTGCGCCGCCCCGCCTGATGTTGTCCGTCTCAGGCCCTGACCACCCAAAGTTTTTGTTAGTGCGACTATGGGGTTCCATCCTTAACGACAATGTTGCCGTGAATGGGCACGCAAAATGCTCCGGAGAAATAGCAGGAGGAAAAACAACCTTTGTCGGTGTAACGGTCCGGCGACATACCCATCGCGGGCTCGCCACCATCCGTTACATCGAACTCTCTTTCGGTACCAATCTCACCCGGATTATCGCTGTGGGAAACACGCCATTTGACCGTTGCGCAACTATTATTCACGGTCACACACGTAACCGGACCACTCCTCGAGGTTCCCCAGCTATCCTGCACCACATGCCCCGAGATGTTTCCTTTGGGACTGATGTGCGCCGAGAAGGCGAGATGGCCGTCCAACGTTGTGATTCCTCCGACCGCAAACGATTCGCCGGAGTTTCCTGTTTGGGCTTGAGAATTTTGCAAGTTTGGGATGAGCAGGGCAACAGCAGCGACAAGCAGCACTAATAGCCCGGCTATTCTTCGATTTGTTCGCATACCTTCCACTCCTTCTTGCGGCGAATTTACCTATGGCATGGCCGCGCCGCACGACGATACCTTTCCAGTTGAAGCGGGGGTATTAGATTTTTAGACAGGTACAGGATAAAGAGAGTGGTTGAGAAATTCTTGAGGTTGGGCCTGTAGATATTGTGGGTTGATTATGGTTTGTTTGCCGTCAAAATATTTTGACTTTCGGTTGGCCGCTGACGCAACGCAAGGCGGATGGACAATGAAAATAGACACGTAGAAGAACACAAAACCAACTTTTTTCTTCGCCCCAGAGTAAGGTGAACGATGTTCGAAGCGAAGGGACGGTCTAAGCAGTAGCGGACGATCAAAGTTTCTGCTGCGCGGACTTATTGGCAAATCGTTCTTGCAGCATTCAAACCGGACTCAGCATGACGATCTCGGCGCGCTCGCGGGCGTTGTCGAGAAACGCGTCCGTGTCGGTTTCGATCTTTGCTTCCATCAGAGTTTTTTCTATGCTCGGGCTTGCTTGTTCCAGGGTTGGCACTATCTGGCCCGGCGCGCGGCTGCGCAATCGCGGCACATAAACATCCCGGTAATAAGCAGCAATTTCGGTCTGCGTAATGACGACGAAGTTGCGAAAACGGAAGTCGAGATACTTCTCGATCTTCACTCGTTGATCGATGATCTCATTCAGCTTCTCCGCCGTTAAGCCCACGCGCTGCAATCGTGATTGAAACTCCGCCTGGGAAGGAAAGGCCTTCACCAATTCATCCCGCGCTGCCGTTATCTCGTCGCTCGTCGGGGCAATCGAAGGAAGTTTCTCCGCCTCCTGAAGAATAAGCCGCTGATCGATGATCAAGTTAAGCGTGCGATTCAATTCGTTTGAGGAAGGATTTGCCAGCACCGTGTCCGGCTGCAATGCCAACTGCCACAGCAGATCGGAATAAGTGATCAAACAAACCTGGCAGCGCGTTTGGCCGGACGCGTTAACCGTGGCCACCATCTTGTCGACCACTTGCTGAGTGCGCGCCGCGTCAGTGAGCAGTAAGCAGTGAGCAGTGAGCAGCACGAACGCAGGCAGCAGTCGGCAGACGGCAGTCGCCACGCAATTGAACTTTGATCTAGATGTCTTGAACAACTTCATACTCATCTCCTGCTCCTGCCTCCTGCTCCCGGGTCTTTGCACTGCTCACCGCTCACTGCTCACTCCCCCTAGAACGTCTGCGTAAATCTGAAGTGAATCTGCGTTCGCTTCAAACGATAGATTGCCGGCGTGCCGGTGAAATCGTCGGCCAAGCCGCTGGGCCCACGCTGCGGAATTAAGAACTGCGGCGGGTTTAGTAAATAGCCATAATCCACCGCCAGCGCGCCACCGAATGGTGTTTGAATTCTAAAGCCGAGTCCAACTGTGTTGCTCCAATGTGCGCGCAAGTTCGCCGCCGCGATGGCAGCCAGCAAGTCCGCCGGCGGCGGCGAGTTGTCATGCTTGTGGAACAAATCGCCGATGCGCCGGAAAACGTTGCCGCCATCGTAAAAAGGAACCGCCTGCAACGCTCTGGTAATTGGGATGCGCGCTTCCAGATTGATAATAGCGAGCGCGTTGCCACCTACCGGAACGGTAAAGGGATTGAGAAACACCTGCTTCTTCTTTTGATCGAGGAATGGGCCTTGAGGGAGAATTACCTGGCGCGGACCGGCTTCCTCAAAACCAAATCCGCGCAACGTTGTCGAACCGCCGGAGAAAAATCTCTCGCTAATCGGGAGAGTCAGATCAATTTCATCTATTTTACCGTTGCCGTCGCGATCGCGCGGATTGAACAAATTGGCCAGGCCCAGCGTCGCGTTTCCCGCAAAGACAGTTCCGCGAAAAGCCTTGACCTTGTAATAAGTGCGATAAGTAGCCTGCAGCCGGCCAAAGGAAAGATTGCCACCCAGTTGTCTCAGTGCAATGGCGTAATCAACGTTGAAGAAACTGCCGCGGGTTGCGTCCAACTGATTGTAGCGGCAGATTTCGCCGGGCGCGCCTGTTTCCTCATCGGGATTGCGGACGGTCCCCAGCAAGCCCCGCTCGCATCTTTCGCGCGTGTCGCGCACAAACGAAGTGCCAAAGCGAGACAGGCGGACCGCGCGATCAGGTTGCAGGATTGGCTTAACCAGCAGGCTCCCAAGATTAAAGAGCCGCACGTCTTCATAACTGTAACGAGCAAAAACAATCGAGCGCGTTTTCTTACTGAGCACACGCTGGGTTTCGATAGTTGCAGTGAAACGATTGATTGTCGGTTGCTTGACCTTGACGCCAAATTCATCAAGCGGATTTCCTTTTGCATCAAGTCGCTGCACGATGCCCATAGTCCCGCGGTCAATTGCGGAACGGAAAAATCGCGTCACCGTC
>DASQPM010000162.1:0-3303 GCA_035643935.1 Pyrinomonadaceae bacterium
GCAGTGCGATGAATAAACCTACAGTCAACGCAAGGATTAGTTGTAACACTTCGGCATAGGTAACAAAGTTTCCGTAAAGACCGGACGCGCGCCAATCTCTTCCTTTGGACCAACTGCCGATGCCAAGTTGTTCGGTCGCGCTGTTGCCGGGCAGCAATGTGCCTCGTGCCACTTTGCAAGGGATCACCCATTCATGCCGGTAGGCGGTGACGATCACTACTTTTTTGTCCGGCTTTGATAAATCATTTACTAATTCCTGCGGGTCGTGAAGCTTCGTTCCATCTACAGTCAGCAACGTGTCGCCATCGCGAATCCCTGCCTTGTAGAGCGGGCTGGCTTCAGAAACGCTGTAAACCTTGACACCCGTTCCCAATAGTCTTTGGGCGCCGGTAAAGATCACGCTGATCATGCAGGCGCCGACGAGCGTGATTGCCAGCAGCCGAATCACTCGACGTGAAGGCACGTTTTGAGAAATCAAATAAACTATTGTGAAGAGGCTGGCGGCGCGCAGCTTACCAATGGAAACCATCGGCTCGTACGAGAGAAGTGACGAAAGCCCGGTAAGAATGAAAAAGCCAAACAGAAAGTAATCAACCGGCGTGCGGTAGAGTTTTGGTCGCGGGTAAAACGCAAACCGCAGCAGCCAGAACGCCATGCCCAGCAACCAGGCGGTCTGCGTCGCGGCAATCGACAGCGGAGCGGAAAAAGCAAACAAGAAGAGACAGGATAGAATCGCGCTATCAAGCACTCTCGCGACCTGACTCTTGTCCTGGTTTCCCTGTTTCAACTTAATTCCGGCTAATACCCATCGCCGCGCAGCATAACCATCACTGTGCGCAGAATTATCTTGAGATCAAACAGCAGCGACCAGTTTTCGATGTAGAACAAGTCCAGTTTCACCATCTCCTCAAAAGGCAAGCGGTTTCTGCCCGATACCTGCCACAGTCCCGTCACTCCGGGTTTCATGTCCAGTCGCCTGCGATGGCGCAGCTCGTAAGCTTCTACCTCGTATGGAATCGGCGGGCGTGGACCAACGATGCTCATGTCGCCGCGCAGCACGTTCAGAAGTTGTGGCACTTCATCCAGACTAAAACGGCGCAGCACTCGACCGACGCGCGTGATGCGTGGATCGTCACGCAGTTTGTAAGCCGGTCTTTCAGCGTCGCCCACGTTCGCTTCAGCATGTCCGGCGATGAATTTGCGCTGATACTCGCGATGGATTTCGCTGTCGGCATTCGTGTGCATCGTGCGAAATTTGTAAACCACGAATATGCGGCCATCCATGCCCACGCGTTCTTGCGCATAAGAGATAGGACCTTGGGAATCAAGCTTGATCAGGAGCGCGATAAAGAACCAGAAAGGCGACAGCACGGCGAGTGTCAACGATGCGATGAACAAATCAGACAGGCGCTTCGTGCCGCGCGCGAAATCGGAAAGCGGTTCGCGAAACAACCGGATCATCGGCAGTGCGCCGATTTGATCGATTTCAGTTTTGCTGGGCAAACAATTGAACAGACTCGGCGCGATGCGAAACTCGATTCCGTGCCGGCGTCCACAACGCATCATCACATCAAATAAGGTGTCGCCGTCCACATTCGCGTCGGCGATGATCACTTCATTGGCTTTTGAGTCGCGAATCGCATCCGGCAGTCCCGCGAGATCGCTAATCACCGGAACGCCTTCATAGATTGCGGGTACTTCGCGAGGTGAGGCGCCGCCGCTTTCGACAACGCCGATTACGCGATAGCCGAGCGATGGCCGGTCGCGCATCTCCTTAATACAAAATGCTGCTTCCGGGCCGCGTCCAACGACGAGGGTGGGAATCAAATTGATCCCGCGCAGACGAAAAAATGTTTGCGCTGTTCGTAATACGAGGCGCACCAGCTCAAAGCCGGCAAAGGCGAGCAGAAAGTCGAGCACAAAGACGCTGCGCGCATATGAAAATGCCCGGTAGTGGAAACCGCCGCGATAGAGGAATGCCGCGGCAACAATGAGCAGTGATCCGATTGCCGTCGCTTTGAAAACGCGTATGCCGTCGTCAACAAAGGAAAATTCACCGCGCAGCCGGAAGAGATCGTAATACTTTGCGATCAGCAGCCGAATGAGGACGACAAACAGCAACAACGCGCCATAGGGAGCGAAGCGAGCGCTCCAGGCGTAAGCGGCGTTGCCGGACGCAACCAGCAGCGGCGCTCCTTCGCGCCAGTAAAACGCCAAACAAAAAGCCGCGGTCGCGATTACGATATCCGTAACCACCAGCGCAGCCTTAATCAGCGGCAACACCCACTGCGGCGCACGTGCCGAAGCCCGCACCACACTTGCGCCAACCATGGCTTTCGCGACCCGGTCCGCTCTTACCGTAGTTTGTGCCATTCAGAAACTCGCACGCCGATATAAATTGCGTCCTCTGCGAGGATAGGATAACAAAAGTTTAATCTTCGAGTATTAGATTCGCTACCTGTTGCCGTACGCCGGCGCCGGCGCGCGCGGCAGATGTTCTCTTTTTCTCGATCCACAGTTCGCGCACGTCTTTTTCAGTGGCGATTCGTTGCAACCGGCCTTCGTCTACGAGTTGCTGATCTATCGCGGCCCATTCACCCATATAGATTGATGCCGCCGGTACGCCGAGCGCTGCCGCCTCGCGGTTCATTGTGCCACCAGCGCTGACAACCAGATCGCTTCGCGCAATCAGGTTCGAACCATCCAACGGGTGCGCGGGTATGATTATCTTATGGCGCGCGTAATACTGCCGCTGCCACTCGTTTCGTGGCAGCAATACCAACTTCACCCCGGGAATTTCCAACAGCCGATCGATCAATCGATCGAATAATTGATTTTCGAAGCGATGATAAAGCGCTTCGCTGGCCGGCGGCCGAGCGGTGACCAGAATATCGCCGGCCTTGATCCCCAAATTCCGCAGTTCTCCGTCAAAATTCGGATCGGCTGCGAAATTTGCCAGATAAACATCTTCCTTAATGCCATCGTATCTTTTCACTTTCGCAGCGGTGACGCCGAAGCGCGTCAACGCTGCCTCGGGAAAAGCGCGCGGAACGATTACGCGCGAAGCCAGGCGAAAGGCGAGATGGTTTGCGGGCTGATGCTCGTAGTCCATCAGAGTCACCGACCGCAGTGACAACGCCCGCGCCGCGAGAATTTGCGAATAGGAGTTGTGGCTCACTGCCAGATCGATTTGTTTCCCTCGTGCCCAGCGCGCCAGCTCCAGGCCACGCCCCACCAGGTTCCCAGCTTTGCCCGACAGCTTTTCACCACCATGTCCGCCAATCACTTCGGGAGTAAACCCGG
>DASQPM010000163.1:0-8800 GCA_035643935.1 Pyrinomonadaceae bacterium
GCATCGGTAAATATGCGAGCACGTCTTCAACGGTTACTTCAGCTGAACTCTTTTTTCCGAAATGGGCTTTCAGTGCCAAGGCGAGCTTATGCGACAGCGTTTGGCCGAAATGCGCAAGCCGATACTTGTAGAGATCATCAACTGGAGTGCTGAGGCTGAAAGGGGCCGGCATTGCAAGAGATCATAACACGCAAGAGTGGTTATGAATTAGACGACGCCCGTAGAAGTATGGGCGGCGTTTTTGCCTAATCATTGCTGTGTAGTTAATCTATATTCACGCAGAAATTCAAAGAGGTGGTGGGCAAGTGACTTCTGAAGATCAGATTTCTGAGAGTACGAAACAAAAACTGACGGATATTCGGCATGTCTTGTTGCGCTTGCACAAATCCTTGCTTGATTTTGAACGCCTGGGTTACGAGCGGGCGCACGGCAGGATCAACAATAGTTACGAGTTCCTCAATCTCGTGATGCATAACCCCTGGTTTGCCTGGTTGCGACATCTTTCGGAGTTGATAGTACAAATCGACGAGTCGCTGGACAGCCGCGAACCGACGAGCGAGAGCACGGCGGCGGCCTTAATAGATGAAGCGAGGCTGTTGCTGGTGCCCACTGAATCAGGCGGTGAATTTCAGCAGAAGTATTTTGCTTCGGTGCAACAGTCGTCAGAAGTGGTCCTGGCTCACGCCGAGTTTGCGAAGCTGCTCGGCCCAGGACGGCTTTCAAAAGAGGTTCATTAATCTCAGACGAGAAGGGATTCACAAAGTAGTTCAGAGTACAACCTTCAGGTTGCTGATTACGCACCGGGCAAGCTAAAGCTTGGACTCGGAACTCGGCTTGTTTAGTTTGAGATCGCTTCTGTCTTCACGCAGTGCTGTTCAAACGCCTGGATAAGCTCATTGGCCACTTGTGCGGCATCCTTACCCTCAATCTGGCGACGCTCCATCATGTAAACCAGCTTGCCATCCTTCAGCAGCGCGATTGAAGGTGAAGACGGCGCATAACCGGTGAAGTAGCTTCTCGCCTTGTCAGTCGCTTCAATATCAGCGCCCGCGAAAACGGTGGCCACTTTGTCGGGCTTGACGCTGTGTTGCAGGGCGCGCGCAATGCCGGGGCGAGCTTTGCCGGCGGCGCAACCGCAAATGGAATTTACAACCACCATTACAGTGCCGTCGGTCTTAGTGAGCCTCTCGTCGACCTGCTCGGGCGTGCGCAACTCTTCAACACCGATGCGGGTCAATTCCTCGCGCATGGGCCGGATCATCAGTTCAGAATAAGGCATAACAAAACGTCTCCTAAGCTCTAAATTATGTACTTGATTGTAACATGACCGCGCTCGCGAACCGGTTGTACCCGGCTGCAATCCAACGGATTGCCTTGCATTCACTGGCATAACACTGGAAATCGTCACTCCACCACAATCATCTCTCGAATCTCGCGGAACTTCTTATCGCTGACGCCTGTGACCATCAGCAATTCTTCCGGACGGTGAAATCGACCGTATTGTTCGCGATAAGAAACGATCCGTTCCGCGATGACCTTACCTACGCCTGGAAGACTTTCAAGTTCCTCGGCCGATGCGGTGTTTATATTGAGGTGGAATGGTGCTTCTGTTTTGCGAATGTTTGGCAGATTTGCGTTACTTCGCGGCAATCGAGCACACGCGCTGCATGCCATGAACACCATCGCGATGACAGACATTGACGTTATGGCTCTCGCTGTACAGAAAAACTGTTTCATGTATGCAAGTGAATGCTCGTGAAGAACTTGTGACGCTGCCGCTGGCGTGTGCACTTTGCTGGAAGTCTAACTATTGCAAAACTTCATCTGTTTTACGCGGCAATGTCCACAGAGTTTTCCACAGGATCCGTGGAAAAATGTTTCAAAGGAGTTGCGAGGGAACTGAATTAGTGGCACAGACTTCAGTCTGTGATTCCTTAGCGAGCCACAGACTAAATTAGTGGCATAGACTTTAGTCTGTGATTCCTTAGCGAGCCACAGGCTGAATTAGTGGCATAGACTTCAGTCTGTGACTACTTAGCAAATGCAGACTAAAGTCTGTGGCACTTAGCTGTGGTTATTCTTCTTCGCCGCCGCCTTCATCCCACTGCGCCACCATTTCATAAGCGCGGCCCAGCACTGGGCGCGGACGCGAGCCGTCCGCCTGTCCGATCAAGCCTTCGCGTTCCATGATGTCGAGGATCGCAGCCGCGCGGCCATAGCCGATGCGCAGCCTGCGTTGCAGCACGGAAGTTGAGGCGCGTTTCATTTCCACGCAAATGCGCAGTGCCTCTTCGAAAAGCTCGTCGTGTTCGCCGCCAGTGTCTTCCAGCCCGAGCGCTTCCTCTTCCGACTGCGTGATGGTCTCGTCGTATTCCGGCTTACCCTGCGCCTTGGCGTGGTTGACGATGCGCTCGATTTCCTTTTCGTCAACGTAAGCGCCGTGAACGCGAATGAGCCTTGACGTTCCCGGCGGCAGAAACAACATATCGCCACGTCCGAGCAAATGTTCGGCGCCGTTGGTATCGATGATGGTGCGCGAATCGACCTTCGACGAGACGCGAAACGAAATGCGTGACGGGAAGTTTGCCTTGATTAAACCGGTGATCACGTCAACCGACGGGCGCTGCGTTGCCAGCACCAGGTGAATGCCGACTGCCCGGGCCATCTGGGCGAGGCGCGTGATGGATTCTTCAACTTCGCGCCCGGAGGTCATCATTAGATCCGCCAGCTCATCGATAATGATAACGATGTAGGGCAGGGATTTATGCGGCTCACCTTTCTCGTCGTATTCCTTAACGAGGTTGCGGCGCATGATTTCAGTGTTGTAACCATCGATGTTGCGCACACCCCAACCCGCCAGTTCGCGATAGCGTCGTTCCATCTCGGCCACCGCCCACTTCAACGAACGCGAGGCTAGTTTCGGATCGGTAATGATCGGCGTGGTCAAATGTGGGATGTCTTCGTAAAGCCCCAGCTCCAAACGTTTCGGATCGATCAGGATGAACTTAACTTCGTCGGGCCGTGCGCGATAAAGAATGGAAACAATTAGTGCATTAACACCAACAGACTTGCCCGCGCCAGTGGTGCCGGCGATAAGCAGGTGCGGCATCTTTGCCAAATCTGCTACATAATTAAGTCCGTCGATCGTTTTGCCGAGCGCAATCGTAAGTTTGGAAGACGATTCGCGAAACGCCCGCGACTCGATCACTTCGCGCAGAAAGATTGTTTCGCGGTGCGGGTTGGGAACCTCGATACCAACGTGAGGTTTGCCCGGCATACGGTCGATGCGAATCGATTCCGCTTTAAGGGCGAGACAAAGGTCATCAACCAGCGAGACAACGCGCGAGTACTTAACACCCGGGTCCGGTTTGAACTCATAAGTCGTCACCACTGGACCAGGGCAGATATGTTTGATTTGGCCGGTGACGTTAAACTCTTTGCACTTTTCCGCAAGCCGCGTAGCCAGACTCAACAGTTCCGTGTCTGCCTGTTCACTATGTGGTGGCGCCTCGTTCAAAAACTCGAGTGGCGGCATGGAGTAGTCGGTGTAAGAAACTCGTCGCGAGCGATCAGCATCGAACGGAAGCTTTCCGGTTGCCGGCGCCTCGCCTTTCGGACGCAACACTGACGCACCCTTGACCATCTCCTCGACGTCTTCTTCTTCCTCAACTGCGGCGTTTCCGTTGCCGCGCGGAAAGATCGAACGCCGACCAGAGCGGCCTTCCACAACAGTCCCCGTTTGCACTCCCGCCCCTGCGGCGGCGGCGCGGGCGGGCTCGGCGCTTGCTTCCGCCTGAGTCTGTGGGACCATGCGCGCCTCACCGCGGTTGATGGTTTCGGCACCCACGGCGCCCGCGGCCGGGCCTTCCATGAGCTGTGCAATTCGTTGTTCGGGACTTAAATTGGCCGAGGCCTTCAGTGCGGCGCGCGCCGCCGCATGTTCAGCTTTCAAAGCCGCGCGTTTTTCCTTTCTCAGTCGCGCCTCTTCGAGACGTACTTCGCGCCAGGCTCGGAATCGTTCCTGCAGTTTGCCCACAAAGCCGAACCGTTCGGCAAACAAGCTAGCGAATCTTTCGTAGAGCGCGACGAATGAAACATTGGTCGCCAGCAGTAAACCGGTCGCAGCGATCGCGATGAGCAGGATAATGGCGCCAACCGTGTTGAGGCCACTGGCGAGACCTCGGGAAATTAGTGCTCCAGCCAAACCGCCCGGCTGCACGCTCGAATCAAAGAGTGGACGAAGACCTGAGATTGAAAGTAAGGCTGCGGCGGAGAGGAGCAGCAGCAACAACCCCAGCAAACGAGAGAAAGGTGCGCGCATGCTGCGGGTGCGAAAGCGCCGCCATGCGGCCGCCAATAGTAATAACGGTAGCAAATAAGCGGCAACGCCAATCGATTGAAATAGCAGTGCGGCGACGTTTGCGCCGATAGAGCCGGCCCAATTCCGCGTTACCGTCTGCCCCGCTGAATTCCACGAAGGATCGCTCGGATAAAACGCTGCCGAAACCAGACACAACGTCAACAGCAGACCGACGGCGAAAAGCAGAATCGCCACGATCTCGTTGCGGCGGCTTTTTCGCGGCGTGATTACCCGCGGCTTTTCTTCAAACTCAGTAGTTGCCATCTGGTCTATGGTAGTTCAAGAAGTTCAGAGTACAACCTTCAGGTTGCGTCCTTTCCAGAGCCTCAAATTAAAGTTTGTACTCTCAAACTACGGGCCAATACGCTCAACTATGCTGCCTTCTTCGAAAGCAGATAGGCCTTGATGAAATCATCCAGGTCGCCGCCCAGCACTGCATCCACGTTGCCGCGCTCCAGTTTTGTGCGCGTGTCCTTGACGAGCTGATAAGGCGCCAGCACGTAACTTCTAATCTGCGATCCAAAAGAGATGTCTGCTTTGTTTGCTTCCAACTCCGCCGTCTCCGCTTTCCGTTTTTCCAGTTCTAGTTCATACAGACGAGAACGCAGCACCCGCATCGCGACCGCTTTGTTCTGATGTTGAGATCGCTGGTTCTGGCACTGCACCACGATGTTCGTTGGGATGTGCGTGATGCGGACGGCTGAATCTGTGGTGTTGATGTGCTGGCCACCGGCCCCGGTGGCGCGATAGGTATCGATGCGCAAGTCTTTTTCGTTTATCTCCACTTCGATATTTTCATCTATCTCCGGATAAACAAACAGGGAAGCAAAAGAAGTATGACGCCGCGCAGCCTGATCAAAAGGAGAGATGCGCACCAGACGGTGCACCCCGGCCTCTGCCGACAAGAGGCCATAAGCGTATTCGCCTTCTACTCTGAATGTGACGCCTTTCAAGCCAGCTTCTTCTCCAGGTTGATAGTCAATGATCTCTGTCTTGAATTCACGCTGCTCGGCCCACTTCAGGTACATGCGCAGAAGCATCTCTGCCCAATCCTGAGATTCCGTTCCACCGGCTCCGGGATGAATGGTGCAGATCGCGTTCAATTGATCATTGGCGCCACTAAGGAGCATTTCAGTTTCGGCGATTCCAATTTCGTAATCGAGGCGTTCGAGCAGTGAACGCAGTTCCTTTAGGGACTCTTCATCTTCTTCCGCAAACTCAAAAAGCACAGCAGCGTCGCTGAGCTGTCCTTCAAAGTGTTCCTGGCGTTTAATCTTTTTCTCCAGCACGCTGCGCCGCTGCAAAAGTTTCTGCGCGGCATCTTGATCGTTCCAGAAATCCAGCGCTGAAGCTTGTTTTTCGATAGTGCTCAACTCCTGTTTACGCGCCGCAACATCAAAGAAACCTCCCGAGTTGCTCAACTCGCCGGCGCAGCTCTTCAAAAGACGTTCGCAATTCCTGAAGTGATAACGTTTCGATCATTAATCCTCCAACAAAAACTCGCTTACTATTTTCGCGCCCTTCGGGGGAGGCCAAAGAATGTAAAAACAAAAATCAACGAACTCAGAACCGCGCAACTGACAACAAATACATCGCCGTGCTTTGTATAGAACGTTGCTTGACTCCGCGGCGCGGACACATTCCAAATTCGAAGTTCCGGTTTAAATCCCGCCGTTGCATCACTGGTCTCGCCTTGCGGCGTGATGAACGCCGTGATTCCTGTATTGGTTACGCTCAGCAGCGGGCGTCCGTTTTCCACCGCGCGAAAGACTGCATTTGCGAGATGCTGGCGCATCACCGCGGTCGGCCCCAGATAGCCATCGTTCGAAATATTGATCAGGACGTCTGCCCCTTCGTTTGTGAACCGACGCGCGATCGATGGATAGGCCGACTCGATGCAGATGAAAACACCCGCACGCAAATTTCCCACCGGCATCAGGCGATAGTTCGTGCCGGCAGTGAAATCACCGACGATTGCTCTTATCAAACCCGCGCCCGGCACCCACGCGGGCAACGGGACATACTCACCAAAAGGCAGCAGGCGAATCTTATCATATTGAGCAACGAGCTTACCCTCTTCATTTATGAGCACGGCAGAATTGTAAATGCCGTCGTTGGGCGCTGTTTCCTGAGAGTTGAGAAGAATGGAGACTTGATGCTGCCGGGCAAAACTTGAGAGTGCTGCGCGCAGTTGTTCGTCACCGCCATAGCCGAAGTTCATTGGCGACTCAGGCCAAATAACCAGTCGCGGTTCCGTACCGCTCTGGATCTGCTTCAACGCAGCTTCAGTCATGTCAAAGTGGCGCTTCGTTAACAGTTTCATGTCGTCATTCGACTTAGCCAGATCCATGGGAACGTTAGGCTGGATTGCTACTACGACAGCATCAATGTCTTGTTTGGGTCGCAATGATGACGAGACCGCCGATGCGAACACGAAGAGCAATATGAGGATAACCAGACCTGCTGAAAGGATCAGGGCGCGGATGCTTTGCCGCAGCAGCACAAACGCGATCACGGCATTAACGAAAACTATCAAAGCTCCAACCGCATAAACACCGCCCCATCGCGCTGAACCGATCATTGAGGGATGAAAAGCCTGTGAATAACCAATCGCATTCCAGAGTTGGCCGGTTACTTCAAGCCGCAACCACTCGACCGCACTCCAACCAAACGGAGCAATAAGTAACGCCGACGCTCCCCATTTCCGAATGCTGCGCGCCATGAATAGGCCAAACAGGCCCGGGAAGATGCCAAGCAAGACCGCACCGGGCAGCAGCAACGGAAACGCAATCCAGGGCGAAATGCCGCCCGTGTGAATCATTGAATATGTTAGCCAGTAACACGAACCGTAAAAAAAGACAGTGCCGAAAACCCAACCTAAAAAGAAAGGCCGCCACCGGCCTCGATTGATTGCTACGACTATGAGCAGCGGCACCAGGGCGCACCACGTGAGCGGCCAGAGATTAAAATCGGGAAAGGAAAGGACCAGCAGAGTTGCCGAAAGGGTGACGGCGCCAAAGTCAACGAGTGCTGGTGATTGTTCGCGAAGTCGGGCGGCGCTGCCGGCAAGACGTTGCGCGACGACCGGAGGGCGACTAGACACGACATCCTGCATGGACGTGAGTTTAGCAAACGCGGAAATTGAGAGCTAAGTTTTCAGCCGCGAGTGACGGAGCCTCTGGGGGATCGGTTGAGCGATCCACGATGAAATTTTTTTTGCAGGGCGCAATTTCGTCAGCGACCACGCTGCAAAAGAGGCGAAAATTCGGGCAGATCGACAGAAAACGTCACCGTCAAAGTGACAAATTCCGTCGCAGGTTGACCGGGTTGGTTATTAAAGTTTTGGAAGCTATTTTGAGAGTGGCGAGAAGAGTTTGCGCTTTGCGCGGAGCAGTTAGAGACAGAGACGAAAAGGGTGCTAAATGCGGGAGAACCCAGCCATTGCTGACTGGGTTCCAATTTCGGGGGGAAGCACTGAAGGGTCGCTCGGCGGGTGGCTGGCGCAGCGGCAGGCGGCGCTCAGAGAAGGGATGGCGGCGGGGGCACTTTCAACCTTTACATTGGGTCTTCCGTGCGTGCCGGTGATCTCTAGAGCAGCTTGCGTGCCAAAGAAGAAATTTTTCTGGAATGCAACCAGCATTAGGTGTAAAGCGATGCACGAAACAGCGCTGCTCACTTAAACCGCGACAGACGAACGCGAACGCACGCTGGTTGCAGTCTTCAAGAAGGCGGTGAATAAATTGAAGCCCAAAAAGAGGTAGAACCCAGTCATTGCTGACTGGGTTCATGTTTCGGAGGGAAGCACTGAAGGACTGCTCGGCGGGCGGCTGGCGCAGCGGCAGGCGGCGCTCAGAGAAGTGATGGCGGCGGGGGCACGTTGCGACTTTACTTTGGTCTCCCGTGCATGCCGGTTTGTTCTAGAGCACTTCGCGTGCCAGCGAAAAATTTTTGTGGAAAATGGCAGGGATTAAAGTTGGAGCAAACGCCGCACGAGGATCGCGTTGATCTTGAGAATCAATCGCAAACTTCGACGAGCAGGGAAAGATCAGCAACGCTCACCACGCGGACCTGGCGGCGGGAAGCAATGACGAGACCATCGACGGATCGTGCCGGCCAAAGCTCACCGCCGACGATCACCGTGCCTTCCGGCGTCAGCGTCGTTTCAACCCGAGCTGCTTCGCCAATCAGACGCAGGTCGCGATTGGCAAATCGCTTACGCAGTGACAACACGGAAATCAAAGCGATGAGCAACAGGCCCAGAACAAACACGGCGATGGTAGCTATCATGAGCATTTAGCTGGGCGATTGTCTTAAGGCGGTCGAGATTGGAAGCTTTGATATCAGATTCCAGAGACACTATTACGCAACTCGAAACTCAGAACTTGAAACTCAGAACCCGAAACTAGTTCTTTCCCATCGTCACTTGGCGTTGCAGCGCAA
>DASQPM010000164.1:0-6329 GCA_035643935.1 Pyrinomonadaceae bacterium
CGTATAAGCGCTTTTTTTGCGAAGGGAGCACTGCAAATGAGAAGTCGTGGGTTTCAATTCTCGAGTTTATGGTCTCAACAACATGCCAAACTTCTGCGATTGGGTTTGGCACTCGTTCTATGCCTGGGCGCATTTGTTCACGCAGGCGCGGCCACAGCCCCGAGTAACCGCTGCAAGGATCGGTGCGCTGACGTTTATCGTCTGAAGAAGGATCTGTGCAGGTCGATACCGCTAAAGCACGAACGCAAACTTTGTGAAAAATCAGCTAAGCGTTCCAAGGACGATTGCAAACATCGCTGCCGGTGAGACAGTAGGCAGTAGGCAGTAGGCAGGCGGCGGAGAGCGGAGACGAGCTCTCCTTAATTTCTTTTTTGTCGGTGTAATCGGCGTAATCTGCGGATTACTTTTCTTTGTTGAAGCCGTAAGGGCAATGCCGACAGCCGCTTTCGCAGCAGAAGCCGCGGCGCAGTAAGAAGCGCTCAGTGAAGACCATCATTGAACCTTCAAGGTAGTAGTCTTCACCCTCGATGAGGGAAGGTGGCGCCTTTGCGTCGTCTTCTTTGCCAGGAATATTCTCGTCAGCGCTAAGCACTATCTATTTGTGTAATCCGGCGGATTAATGATTGCTCATTAAAAGGCTTCGAGCTTAAACGGCAAAGGGCGATTAGTCTTTTCTAATCACATGCGACTCGTCCAGGATCGCATTCTCAGGATCAACAATCAGCAAAGTGGGAGCGGCGTCGAGTTTGATCTCCTGGACGGCGTGTTTGCTTTCGGGGTTAATGATAATGCGCCGCTTGTTGCTGCCGTTGACGATCTCTACCGACACTGCATTGGGAAAAGCAGCCTCGGATTGAGTTTGATCTAGTACCAGGCGCAACCGTTTCGTCTTGGCATTCCAGTTCCACGTTAACTCATAACGCGGATGGCCCGTGCCATAGACCCAGCGCGCAAAAAACTCTTTTAGGTTTTTTCCGGACACCTTCTCAAACGCAGCCCGCAAATCTTCGGTTGAAGCCAGTGACGCGCGATGTTCGTTGTAGTACGCGCGAATGCTGCGAAAGAAGATTTCATCGCCAAGCTCGGTGCGTAACATGTGCAGCACCCAGGCGCCTTTCTGGTAGTTGTTCGCGTTCAGCAAGTTGGAAACATCTTCCGTTTCAATATCGTGAATTGGGATGCGTGTCCTTTTCTCAAAACTGAAATACGTATTCGCGGCGCTCTCCATGTAATCCTTAAACCGCGTCTCGCTTTCATAACGTTGGATCATCAGCCCGGCGAAGTACGTAGCAAAACCTTCGCTCAGCCAAAGGTCTGACCAGGTCGATTCGGTGACCGAGTCGCCAAACCACTGGTGAGCAATCTCATGCGCGACCACTTCGACCAGACCGGCGCGAATTTTGAAGACATTGCTTAGCGGCTCGGGCACGTTCGTATCAAGCAGCCGCTTGGGAAAAACGATCGCGCTGGAGTTTTCCATGCCGCCAAAACGCGTGGCGCCGACGATCAAGGCCAGCTTTTCATAAGGGTAAGGCGCGATAGTTTCGCTGAAAAATTTCAGCGCAGGATTAGCCGCTGCAAAACCGTGTACTGCGTAAGCCTTATCCGTCTGCGGAACGTAATAGCTCAACGGCGTGGTGGGCGCGTCTACCATTTTGATTTCAGCAAACTCTCCAACAGCGACAATCATGCAGTAAGGTGGAATGGGCGCGGCTTCGGTGTAAGTCCAGGTGCGATTTGCCCGAGACGAATTCTCCACGTGATCGAGTTTGCCGTTAGCCACAACAAGATCGCGGGCTGGTGCAGTGACGGTGAATGTGACGGTGGCCTTGGCCGATGGATGATCGAGGCAGGGAATCCATTGATGGACCCGGTCGGGCCAGTTGTCGCCGATCGCAGAAGGTTTGCCGGCTTTATCGTTACTGAGCACCAGGCCATCACTGGGCGAGCCATGATATTCAACAACTATGATGGCACGCGCGTCGCGAGGTAGCGGCTTTGCGAGCCTGATGTTTAGCAAACCAGGGGCGCGCGAAAATGGTGTTGCAATCGCATCAACCGTTACCGAGTCAATTGGCAAGTCTCCGAAGTCGAGATCAATTACCGAAACATCTTTGACTGCCTGGACTGTGACGGCAACGCGCGCGCTGGCGATTGCGCTTAAGGCATCATTGAACGCGAGAGTTATGTTGTAGTTGACCGGTTTCCACGAATCGATCAAACGCTCGTGGCGCGCGGCGCGGGCGGGCGAAAAGGAGACGAGAACAATGGCGGATATTAGAACCGTAAACAGTACTCGTCCCGGATAAGCATCGCTTGCCGGGCCCGAATGTATCCATGCAATTCTGTCCATCACCTTTCAATCTCGATTGTGGTTGTCAGTGCACCTACGGCCGAACCCTCTGCCTTCGCCGCAGAGCGGCGAAATGTTTATAGCTCTCAAATGCTTCCCTAAATATTTTCTCTGCGGAGTGAAAGGCCGCCTTTCACTCCGCAGAGAAAAGTTGAAGCCACAGCCTTAAGTCTATGAACATTCGGTGGCTACTGCACTATTCGATTTCCCTGAGCTCTCGTTCTCTGTCAACGATCCGAATCCTGCGGGATTTCACCTAATCCCCAACAGCAGCAACGCCGAACGATCGGAAACCCTGCGCTCACTCTTCAGCCATTCGCGATACCCAGCTAGTTCTTCATCCTGCACCGCTCGATTGCCGAGGCGTGCCGCGGGCGTGCGTTCAAAAGCGCGATCGGTAAGCGCCAGGTGCGCGTTTCGAATGTTCAGCGAGCCGGGTTCGGCAAGCGCTCGCTCGGCTGATTCGGTGTCAGGAAAAAACTCGTCATAGGCGAGCAAATGCCACACTGTGTCTGCTCCTTCGCCTTCAACCGCGATCACGCGCAGCAAGCCGAGACCGCTTTCGAGTTGGAAAACCAGATCATCGCCGGGTGCAAATTGTTGTGCCATGGTTTGGAAGGGATGTTACGAAACGCGCACCATAACCGCAAAGGCCGCCGAGGATCATAACCGAGCAGTTTCATTGCAAATCCGCAAACGCAAAACTAAAATCGCCGCACCTACATGAGCGAGTCTGGTTCAACAAAGGATTACTACGAGATTCTCGGTGCGCGTCATGGTGATTCGCGTCGGGAGCTAGAGCGCCAGTATAAGCGGATGGCCGGGCGCCGCCATCCGGACAAGGGCGGCAGTGAAGAAGAGATGAAATTGCTGAACGAAGCCTATCGTGTGCTGCGAAATGACGAGTCACGACGGCAGTATGATGCAGAGCGCCTTACCGCTCGCCGGCCGGCGTTTGTTCCGGCTTCGGCGCCGGTGGCGCAGGACATTGGCGTGCTCGGGCACAGCTTGAGCGCGCTGATGTGTTTACTGGTCGGTTTGTTCTTACTGTTTCTGGTACGGTTTCAATGGATCTGGTTTTTGTGGCCGCTGGCAATTCTGGCCGGGTTCGTGATTCTTTTTGGGGTGGTCATGGCCCGCAGCGCAATGCGCGCAATGAACGATGCCTTGCCGCAATCAAGTCGAATTCGGCGCCATACGCGCTTGCAGGAAGCAATGTTCTGGAGTCTGGTTGCGGGCAGCGGCTATGGTATTTATCTTCTCTTGACGTCGGTTTAGGTGGCGCCAATGGCTATGGCCCTCGACGGCACTTCTGCAATGCAAATCACCGGCTTAGAATTTTTGTTCCTTGAAGTCAATAATCTCGAGGAGTCGCTCGCTTTCTATGAAGGCTTGTTGGGCTTTGAAGTCAGCAGACATAGCCCGGAATCGGAACCGCCAATGGCGACGGTGCAGGGCGGCAGTTTGAGAATCTCGTTAGCCCAGCACCTGGAGACGATGTTAAAGCGAGGCCGCGGCGTTAGCTTCTTCATTGGCGTGAATGACGTCGATGATTACTACAATCAACTGCGCTCAAAAGACGTCGAAGTCTACCCGCCGGCAGATGAAGGTTGGGGTGGGCGATTCATAACCTTGCAGGATCCCGACAAGTATCGACTCTTCTTTGTTACCTGGACTGACAACCGGCGCTGACGCGCCCATTGTTCTGAAAAACTGTGGGCGGGGAGGACAAATGGAACGACAGCATACTGAAAATTTGTTTCGCCGTTACAAAGGCCAACTCGTAAATGTGAAGACGGTTTCTGCCGGCATCTACAAAGGACGCGTCGGCGAGATCACCAACGATTATGTAGCCCTCACCGACCGGGACGGCGAAGACGAAACGCAAATCTTCTTATTTTTTGACGCCATCGAATCAATTGTCATTGAAACTTCGGACGCGCCCTAGTTGGGCTCGCCAAATAAAAACAGTTCTGCTAAGCTTTGTTGCATCGATAGGACAGGCTTGCAGTCATGCATTCCATTAAAAATCCTCCCAATCCCTGGCTGACGCATTCGGTTGAATGGCTCGGTGAGCCGCCGGAAGCGAAGCTCGAAGTCTTTGAAGAGACTGAGACGCGAAGAATAATTACGCACAACGACAGTCCCGACGTCGGTTTCGACTATACGATTAACTGTTACCGCGGCTGCATTCACGGTTGCACTTACTGTTTCTCGCGACCAACCCACGAATATCTCGGCTACGGCGCCGGCACTGACTTTGATCGCAAAATCGTGGTCAAGATCAACGCTCCCCAATTGCTGCGCAACGAGCTGATGCGGCCTTCCTGGAAAGGCGACGAGATTGTCTTCTCGTTCACTTCCGATCCATACATTCCACTCGAGGCGAATTACAAACTAACGCGCCAGTGCTTAGAGATCTGCGCCGAGTTTCGCAATCCGGTGGGTGTGATTACGAAGTCGGCCTTGATTCGACGCGACATCGATGTGCTGCAACGGCTGACGCGCGAGGCAAGTGTCGGCGTGTTTTTCACCATACCGTTCACCAGCCGCGAAGCCGCACGCGCAGTTGAGCCCTACGCGCCTCTGCCGGCCGCGCGCTTTCATGCGATGGCTGATCTCGCCGCTGCCGGCATTGCGGTGGGCATCGGCATCGCACCCATCATTCCCGGCTTGACGAGCGACATTCCCGAACTGCTGGAACGCGCAAAGGAGGCCGGTGCAACCATGGCGTTCGTTAACATGCTGCGCCTGCCCGGCAGCGTCGCGCCATATTTTGAAGAACAGTTGCGCGAGAAACTGCCGACGAAAGCAGATCGCATCATGAATCGCGTGCGTGAGGCTCGCGACGGCAAGTTAAACTCAGCCGTTTTCGGCGAGCGCATGCGTGGCAAGGGCGAATATTGGGATGCAATTCACAAGCTCTTCAAGATTCACGCAGAACGGCTTGGCTTTAATAAGAGATCACCACGAGCAGACGCCGCGCAGACAACTTTCCGCAGACCTTCCGCCCAGGCAAATCTTTTCAGCTAAACAGCGACCGTCGTTGTCTGTTTCACTAGAGACAGATTTTCGCAGTTTCTCTATAATGGGAATCGATCCCTGCCAGCTCGACGAATAATTAGGAGGCTCTCCCCATGATGTTAATTCGACATGTCATCCGTGACCGTGAGCCCTACTCGATGAATGCGTCGGCGTCGGTCCAGGAGGCAGCCGAGTTTATGGCAGCGCGCAACGTTGGCGCGGTTTGCGTCGTTGACGATGGCGGCAAGCTGCTGGGCGTTTTTTCTGAGCGTGATGTGCTGCGGCGTGTCGTCGTGTTGCAGCGCGATGCGGCATCGGTAAAGGTGGGCGACGTTACCAGCGAATTGCGCGCAGTCATCAACTGCGATGAAACTCCGCATCAGGCGCTCGAGCGGATGGAGTTGATCGGCACGCGTCATCTGCCGGTGGTTGATGGCGAGCGTTGGGTCGGCATGCTCTCGATGCGTGATCTGATGCGAGTCGAGTTAAGCGAGCAAGGCGACGAGATCAAACTGCTGCACGAATACATTCAACATTAGATCATTGATCACCCGCCAAAACGGACACGCGAATTGAAACGAATGAAAGTTTTCTTGAGCGCGTTTCGCCAACTAAAGGTAATGAAACAAATTCTATCCGCGGTCTTTTGTGCGCTCATCATTCTGGCGTTCGCCTGTGGCCATCCGCCGCCAGGACGCGGCGCGGGTGAGATCGAATCCAGTTCCGTGCCGCCGGAACAGAATCAGGATAAAACTGCCGGACAAGGCGCGGTCAAGTTTCGAGTTGAGACAGTGGTAAGCGGATTGGAAGTGCCCTGGTCGATTGTTTGGGCGCCCGATGGCCGTATGATTTTTACCGAACGTCCCGGGCGGGTTCGCGTTTTCCAAAATGGAAAGCTTCAACAGCAACCGCTTTTTGTGGTTCCCGATGTAGAGCCAAGCGGCGAAAGCGG
>DASQPM010000165.1:0-4535 GCA_035643935.1 Pyrinomonadaceae bacterium
CACATAAATATCCTGCTTAGCAGGCAACGGATTCTGTGGATCGGGTGGTGTCGAATCCCGGTCGCTCTGGAAAAGGATTTTTGTGCCGTTCGGCGACCATCTTGGGTGATCGTCGTTGTACGAGTTGTTAGTTAAACGCACTAGCCCACTGCCATCCGTATTCATTGAATAAATCTGCCTGCTACCATCGCGATTGCTGGTAAATGCTATCTTTGAACTTCCGTTTTGCGGCATTGGCAACAATAAAAAATCAAAGGCTACGTTGCTCGAAACGCTGGCGTTCCGCAGCGACGAGGCAATCGAAGAATTAGACAAGGGTTCGGTTAGATCGAATGGTTGAAAAGTTGTGCGGCCCGATTGGTAGAGTGTGGGATAACTATGATTCCAGGCTAAAAGAAACTGCAACAGGCCTGCAACGTTAGGACTTTTTGTCCGGGGCGTAATGACTGACCCAGCGCCTGGTTCTACTAATGCCGAAGGCAAAGTGGGAATGGGCGGCGATGGCAACGGAGAGGGTGACGGCAAAAGTGAAGGCGCTGGCAGTGGCGAGGTCAATGGAGTCGGCACGGTTGAAGGCGACGGAAAATCGAAGGCGATGGCAGTGGCGTAGTCAGAGGAGAAGGTGAAGGTAACGGATCGCCAACGTGCATAACCGTTCGCGGCGCAAGCGGATTGAGTCGGGAGCGCATGGTCGAGGGAACACTGGGTGGCGCAATCGGTTGTGGTAACTGTTGATTCCTTACCTCATCAAGATTTGGAAAGACTCCCTCTGGCACGCCTGTTACCGCTACGCCATTTTCCTGGGGCCGTCCCGGGACGAGAGAAAAGCGCTTCCCACGCGCCAGTGCAAAAGGAGCGAGCAAGACTTGCAGCAACGAGTAACAAATGAAAACGGAAATAGCTTGCCTGAGCAGGCGAGCCAAGGGAGGTCGGCACAACATGAGGTTACTCCGGTCAACTTCTTAAGCCGAGTGCGGATTGCAAACGGGCCCGGCATTGTTTCACAGGATTACTTGAGCGGCTTCCTGTGTGAGAATGATGAGGAATTCCTTCCTCATCTTCGGGACAGGGTGTTGACGAGCGGCATCGTATTTCTTACGTGCGTTGCTGTCAAGGTTTCCATTGTTCAGCAATGCGCTTGGAGACCACTAAGCAATGAGCTAGAGATAGCCAATCTGGTAGCCAACTCAAAAAACTTTCTCGTTTATCGCAAGCGAGGCAAAAGCGCGGCGCCACGCGGGAGAATGAAACCTTCGGTAGCGTTGTCAACTTGATCCATTACGTCGTCGAGCGAGTGTGCCGGGATCATGCGCATCTGTCGCACTTGTTCATCCGGCAACTCCGAAATTAGAAAGATCGGGTGGCGCTCAGCCTTGGTCAGCAACGACCAGGCTGTTTGACCGTTTACTTCATAGCTCTCGCGCAGACGCGCGGCGAGTGCGCGCGAATCTTTTTCTGCAAACCATTTCAGAAAATCTGCGCGACCGAGACCATCGCCGCACTCCGCCAGCAATACAATCTTGCCGCCTTCAGTGCTGGCCTGCGCCGCCATCTCGAGCGCTTTGTGGGCCTGTATCAGGTTGATGTCCCACGGCGACCCGCCACAACTAACAATTACCAAATCGCGCCGCTCAGCGATGCCTACTGAATGCGTCGTTAGATATTCTTCGCATCCTGCGCGGTGCGCTGCGCGCCAGTGGCCGGCATAAACGCGTATCGCGCGGCCGCGCTGATCGACGACAGCGTTCACGCTGAAGCGTGGCTCGATCAGCGCGGCAACGCGTTCGCATTCTTCGTTGACTGCGTTGCCGTCTAACACGCCGGTGCCCACGCCCGCGCGGCGCTCGCCACTTTCAAAATCAAGCGCCAGCATGTGCGTGGCTTCAATAGTTCGCGCTGACGCGAGCCCCGGACAGATCGACTTGCGGCCGCCCGTGAAACCTGCGAAGTAATGAAAACCAATCGCGCCGGTGATCACGACATGAGAGAAATCTTTTAGCGCGCGGTTAACTTCGACTGGCGTGCCGCGATCGGTAACGCCCAGCGAAACGAGTGCTTCAGAATCATAGGCATCGTGATGGAGCGTGCGCACGCGCTGGGCGATGAATGGAGTTAATAACTCAACTCTTTCGGCATCAGTTACGCGGCGGTGTATGCCGGTGGCAAAAATAACGACGATATCCGGCGGTGCAACGCCGCTTTGAATTAACCGCCGCACCAGGAGATTGATTATTTGCGCGCTGCCGGTGGCGCGGGTCGCGTCTGAGACGACGATGAGGATAGCATCGCCGGCGGAAAAGAGATCGTCGATGGGCGGCGACTCGATTGTGTTGCTGAAGGCCGCGCCAATCTCTACATCGCTTAGCCGTCTTTCGTCGGCAGGATTCGTTTCCAAAACCTGGAAGCGCGCGTCGTCGAAGTTGAAAGTCTGTGTGCCGCGCCCGTAGCCTAATTGTATTTCACTCATCAGAAAATTTTGCGACGCGGAACGAAGAGCTACAACTAAGCGCCAAATTCCACCAGCGCGCGTTCGATAACGTGCAGCGAAGCAAAGTCGGTTTCACCGGCCGTGCGCGCTTCGGCCAGCCACTTGCGAAGTTGCCGGGCTTCTTCGAGCGACACGATGCGGCAGGCGCCGGTCAAGGCAAGCGTAACCAGAGAATCAGGAGCACCATGCGTAACCAGGGCAGCTTGCAAAGCTGCCTGTTCGCGAAGATCGAGTGTGAGCAGAAGCTTGATCTCCATAAACCGTTCAACGATGCGCTGTCATGGTTTCGGTAGTTCGTACAAGCTTTGAGCAAAGCTGGATTAGCGCGGCAAGCTTAACAAATCTGCGGGATGGAAAACAAAATAACGACGCAGGTGCGCAACATCGCCACGGCGAGAACGCAATTGTTGGGGCACTAACTAGAGCCGCGCGATCGCTTTCTGCGCCAGAGTTTTGGATTTTTTTATTTTGCTGGCCTGATCTCCAGAGCCGCCAACACTGATGCGAATATATGCATTTCCTTTTAGAACGTAGATTGCGCCACCGACTCGGCTGCCCAACCAGTAAGCGTCGTCGCCAACGCCTGATACCTTTTGCGGCGGAGTTGATCCCTCCTCTTCTTCACCTCGTCCGCCCGCCTTTTTATCTTTGTCGCCATCCTTCTTGTTGCGTTCCCGTTCACGATCGCGATCTTTTTCTTCGGTCACGCCTTTCTGGAATGTCTCGCGCCAAAAATCCTTCGGGTCTTTCGCATCGGCGCCATCGCCTTTTTGCGCTACCAGCAGGCTAATCGAATTCGAAAAAGTGGGCAGCGTAAAGAAACACTGCGAAATTTGCAGACCGCCACCAGCTTGCCCGCTCAACTTCGTTTCCTTCAACGCTTCTCCCTGCACTGCTTCGATCTCTTTGCTGTTAAGCAAGGCGCAGGCGTCGACTTTTGGCTTTACCGCCGTCTCGACCTTGGCTGCGGACGGCGAACCTGGTTGGATCGGGCTTGACGATGCGGTGCTGGGTTGGGAAGTGCCGGGGGAATTATTGCCGGGCGATTGCGTTGTGTTCGAGTTCTTGCATGCGCCAATCGCAACTAACAAGAGACAAAAAGAGAGCACAGGTATACAGCGCATAAGCACGCTCCTTCAAAAAAGAAAATTATGTGTTTGGGCAGGCGAATTCTTGCATGGCGGCATGCTCATCGCAAGCCGCAATGCCCAATTCACCGCATGGTCTATCATAAAACCCTGCCCCTTGAGGAAAACTTGAGTGGTGGCGCCAAAATAGGATTGCCCACTTCTGCAAATTCAAAAGGCCACACAAGTGGCCTTTAATCGAGCAGGTCTTGTTCAAATCAGCTACAACGCCGTAACACCGTTGACGTGATTGAAGTCCTTGTAGAGATCGTTGTATTCACGCAGCCGGTGTTCGATCAGGCGCGGCAATTCATCTGCCTCATTGAGATTGATTATTGCGTTGACGTTGTTCAGGAAGGCCGCGTGCGGGTCCATGGTGCGCAGTGACGGCGAAAGTAAGACAAAGAAGACTCGGCGGCGTTGGGCCGGTCTGAGGATGCTGATCTCACGCGTCACAAAAACAGTTCCCTGCTCGACGGGATCGAATCGCGAATCCAGGATTACAACGTCCAATTGGTTTTCCCGCATCCTTTCGATTGCCTGACGCGTATCATGGGCCACGAAGACCTTGTAACCATTTTCGGCAAGCGCGCGCGCTGCCGTTTCGCGGTTCTCTTCGAGCGCGCAAACAAGTGCTTTGCGCGGGTTCCACGATGGCCGGACACCTTCTGGATCATGACCATGTGGAAGCGATTGGCCAGCCAGCTTGGAAAGCAACTCTGCCAGCATGTCGGCGGCGGAGGCGTTTGGTTTTACTTCCTTGCCGCTGCCGTCAATTTCAAAAAGCGGCGCCGGATTTGGCTGCTCAAAACGGGGATTGCCGGTTGCGGGCGAATCTCCAATGGCGATGCCGCTGTGCTCAAACGCCGGGCTCGGCGCCGCAAATTCAACGCTGCTGTTACATTTCGGGCAACGAATGC
>DASQPM010000166.1:0-7192 GCA_035643935.1 Pyrinomonadaceae bacterium
GGAATCGCTTCCTTCATGCGCCCGGCCTTGGAGAGTGAGACGGCCAAACCGTCGTACGCCAGCGAATAAGTTGGATTGCTCTTAATCAAATTCCGAAAGACAAATTCCGAGTAGCGGAAGTTCTTCATGCGATCGTAGGTGACCGCCTGGTTGTACTTCGCTTTCAGCAGAGTTGAATCCAAGCCGACCGCTTTGTTGAAAGCTGCTATCGCTCGCGGAAACTGTTTTAACTCGCCTAACGCTTCACCCAGGCCGTTCCAGGCTTCAGCGTAATTTGGATTGAGCGTGATCGCGCGCTCGTAGGCAATCTGCGCGTTCCCAAATTTACGTTGCGCCATATTGACGTTACCGATCAGGAAACTCGCCACAGCCGCTGTTTCAGGCTTATTTGTCGACAAGGCCATGACGCGATTGAAGGCTGCGATTGCTTCGTCGTAGCGGCCTGCCTGTTGCGCGTCCTGACCAGAGGCAAGCAGTTTATCGACATCTGTCATGGCCGAGCTGTTGGCTGGCTTGTTTGCGGTCGCTTTCACCGGAGTTCTGGCGGTAACCCGCGATCTGGTATTTGCCGGTTGTTGGGCCGCCGCCTGAGCACAGACGAGCGCGAGCACAGCGCAAGTCAGCCAAAGCCTGACCAAAACCCCACCCACTTTTACGCTTGCCTGTCTCAATGATTGCATGTTACAAGAGTTCCCCTTTTCAAACTAAACGGGTAATCAACAGGAAAAATTGGAAAGACGTGCGGGTTCCTATTTTTCTTATCACCACAACGTGTTGATGGGAAATCGTCAAGGAGGACTACCGCCCATGCGTAAGCTATTTCTGCTTTTCGCGATTATCCTTGTCTGCGCCCCGGCGGGCTTTGCCCAGAGCGGCTATTCAGATTGGGAGTTTTTTGTTGGTTATGCCCACGAGCGGGCCAACAACGGCGCCGACCGGCTGGATACCCGCGGGCGCATCATTAACCCGAACGGCAGCACTCAGCGCGCGGATTTCGTCTCTAAGCGCATACCCTACAACGGCGTCACCACGGAAGTTGTTGCCAACGTGCACCGCAACATCGGGCTGGTGGCAAACTTTGCGGCGACCTTCGCGAATACTAATTTCGTCGATGCGCTGACCGGCCGGCAGTTTAATGCGCGCGTGTCCAGATACACTTTACTGTTTGGACCACGGTTCAACTGGCGTAATTCGTCGCCGTTTATTCCGTATGCCCATGCGCTGTTCGGCGTAAGTCGCTATCACGCTAATTTCCGCAACCACGATTTTACTTGCCCGGACACCAGCGATACTGCATTCGCCATGGCGCTTGGTGGCGGCCTGGATATTCAGGCAACTCATCACGTCGATATTCGCGCGATCCAGGTTGACTACTTGCCGGTATTTCATAGTGGGCACCGCGAAGACGGGTTGCGATTCTCGGCGGGCGTGAAAATCAAGTAGTCCACCACCCCAAGCGGGCTGCCCGCTTGGGGACCCCGGGGCTGCGCTATTTAAGTTTCAGCTTCTGGCGCTGGTCGAAAAAAGCGGACCACGCGTCGCCATTCTTCTTGAGCAGGGCAGGAACATTTTTGACTGTAAAGTCAGAAATCTTCACGCCCTGCTCAATTTGTTTCCAGGTGAGCGGCATCGAAACGGTCGCGCCGGGTTTGGCACGCGCCGTAAAAACTGCCGCCAAACTCTTGCCGCGCGCGTTCTGCATCCAGTCAACATAAACCTGATCGCGTTTGCGCTTATCAATACTTCGCTCGACAGTCGCGATCTTCGGCGCGCGCCGGGCTATCTCACTCGCCAGCAAGCGCGAGAACTCCGCCACTTTTGCATAATCGTTTGTTGGTGTAAGCGGCAGGTAGATGTGAATGCCTGACGAGCCGGAAGTCTTGGGAAACGCGTTCAGGCCAATCTCATCGCAAACTTGCTTGCCGATGAGTGCGACCTGCAAAACGTTTTGCCACGGCGCTTTTTTCGGATCGAGATCAAGGGCGAGCCAGTCAGGCTTATCCAGTTTCGCAATCGTTGAATGCCAGGGGTGTTGTTCAATACTTCCGAGGTTCACGAAGTGCAGCAACGACGCGGTCGTTGTGTAGACCGCGTAATCAAGTTCGCGGCCCTGCTGATTTGTCAGTCTGATTGTCTTGATGAAACCGGGTGCGCTTTCCAGGTCCTGCTGAAAAAACATCGGCGCCTTGATGCCGCGCGGCCAGCGCTGCAGAATTGCCGGACGGTTTTTTAGAAACGGCAAGATGTATGCGCTAACCTGTAGGTAATAACTTAGCAGTTCAAACTTGGTGATTTTCTCGTCGGGCCAGTAGATGCGATCAAGACTGGTCAATGAAACTCGCTCGCCGTCCAGCGCTAGAGTTAGATCGCCTTTAGGGTTTTTGAGAGCGAGAAATTCATCGGCTGTTATGCCGGGTGTGTTTGTCTGGCGTGAACGTTTGACCGTGCCGATTTTGGGGTTGCTCTTCTTGCTAGTTACCACCTTGTTGAATCCTCAATCGTTATAGCCGACGGATCCAGCGCCGCCTGTCACCATCACTAGCATATTTAGTGGAAACCCCCTTAGGTGTGGGCGACTTTTGGTTGAACTGGCGCGGTTGTCGGGGCTGAGTCGGATGGAGCGTAGTAAAGGATGCGGTTGCAGTTGTCGCAAGTAACAACTTCTTCGCCGCGGCGCACCTGGGCCATTGCCTGCGGCCTTAGCGCCATGAAGCAGGCCATGCAGGCGCCGTTGCGAGCTTCAGCGACAGCAACTCCATCGCGAATGCGCGCGCTGATACGGCCGTAAAGCGAAGCCATTGATTTGGGCAGTGCATTCATCAACCGCTCGCGTTCGCTGCGACTGGCTGCAACTTTCTCAGCCTGAAGACGTGTCTCTTCGTCAAAGGCCTTCAAGCGCGCCTCGCGATCGGAATTTAATGAGGCAATTTCAGCAGTGCGTTCGGTGAGCGAGCCCTCCGCCTTGTCGGATGCTTCCATCTGTTCGAGCACGTGCGTCTCAAGCGCAGAAATCTGTTTACGGGCGGCATCAGCTTCGCGAATCGCCGCGGTATATTCGTCCTGTTTTTTTGACGACATCAAATTGCGTTCGGCGCGGGCGCGCTGTTCCGCAATTTCTGTTTCAAGGCGAGAACGCGTGTGCCGGGCTTCGTCGCGGCTTGTTTCCAGCGCCCGAATTTCAAAGGCGCGCTGATCGAATTCTGCTTCGATCTCAGCGCGCCTTTTGGGTATCGCTTCCAGTTCTTCTTGTAGTCTTCTTATGCTTGTATCCAGTTTTTGTAGAGCGACTAATTGCTGCAATTCCGCTTTCACTCTTTATGCTCTCCTTAAAAGAACAACGCCAGTCTTTGTATGAATCAGCTCGATCATCAACCGGATTATCAGGCATCGGCCGCCTGCGCGCAAGTCAAGCCGGGAAAGCTGGCACGGCGGCCACAGACTGAAGTCTATGCTACTAAATAAGATCGCCAAAAATATGCTGCAACAAGGCAACTACCGCGATGGCGGCAGTCTCGGCGCGTAAGGTTCGCCCGCCCAGTGTGACAACCGCCCAGCCCGCGGCGCGCGCCGCGGCAACTTCTTCTTCGCTCCAACCGCCCTCCGAACCAACGAGTGCAGTCATCTGTTTCGTATCAGCGAGTCGACCTTTAGTTTGCAAGAGTGACTGACCATCACGCTCGGAGAACATCAGACAATTACGACGTTCAGTTTCGCTCGTGCTTTCAATAAGCGAAGCGAACGTGATCAATTTTGCGATCTCGGGTACGACTGCGCGACCCGATTGTTTGGCAGCTTCCATCGCGATGCGCTGCCAGCGCGTGACGCGCTTTGCTGCGTCGGATTCGTCGCGCAAACGAATGTCCGCATGCCTTGTAATTACCGGCACAATGCGTGTGACTCCCAGCTCAGTTGCTTTTTGTACGACCAGATCAAATTTCTCGCCTTTAAGCAGCGCGAGTGCCAGCGTGAGTTGCAAAGGAGATTCAGGTTTTGCCGGCGAAACTTCGGCAAGCACTGCCAGCTGCGCTGTGTCACGCCGGCTCTCTGCGATGCGGCAATGAAATTCCTTGCCGGCGCCATCGAAGACAAACACTTCGTCACCGGCCTTTAGGCGCAAGACTTCGCGCAGATGCCGCGCTTCGTCGGCAATTAGAGTTACCGTTTCTTGCTTGTTATCGAAAGCGCCGGGCGGCGCGTAGAACCTGCGACGAGTCATAATGACGGAGCCCGATTGATGAAACAGATTTTCGACTGGGACACCGGGTTTTAGTTCCGTAGGAACAGAATGTTTATAGCATTGACGGTCTACCCACGGCATTTCGCGGAATGAAATCTGCTGATTTCATTCCGCGAATGATTAGATCCAACTGCCAGGCCTATAAACATTTCGCTCCTAACGGAGCGCAAAGGCTTTTTTGTCAAACAATTAATGCGATCCATTCGCCGTCGCTCACGACTTCTAATGGTTCCAGCACTCCGCACTCATGAAGGCGCGCGCGCATAGCTTCCAATTGAACATCAAGAATTCCGGAGAGGACTAATCGTCCGCAGGTCGCGCCGATGAGCTGCGGAAGAATGGAACTAATCACGTCCGCAGTTAAGTTGGCGCACACAAGATCCGCCGAAGCCGTGGCGTCATTAACGGTGCCGACGCTAAACACAATGGTCTGCGCCACCTCGTTCAGACGCGCGTTTTCCCGGGCAATCTCGATGGCCTGCGCATCTGTATCAACAGCTTCGACGCGGGCATTTGGAAAGAGTTTGGCCGCCGCGATAGCGAGTATTCCGGTTCCAGTTCCCACGTCGAGAAAGCTTCCGCCGTTAAAATATTTTTCGCTTGCCGTCAAACACAAGCGCGTTGTCTCATGAGTGCCGGTGCCAAAGGCCATGCCTGGCTCAATGCGAATCACAACTTGATCACTCGCTTCCGGAATGTCACTCCAGGGAGGCGCAACGATGAAACGACCGGTCTTCACTGGCTGCCAATTCTTCTTCCACTCGCCCAGCCAGTCCTCGGCGGGCACTTCGCGAATACTCATCTCGCTAACTGAAGATGAGGATTGATTGTAGATCCGCAACGCGTCTGCCAGCTGGCCGCGAACGAGTTCCCGGTTTGGCGTGTGATCGAAATAGCCAGTGACTTGAACCAACTCGTCCGGAATTTCATTGGTCTCAGTGCCCACAGCTCCGGCTTCCATCAGCGCATACTCAACCGCTTCGTGCGTTTCGCTGGTCACGATTAGATCGAGCCCATACCACATCATTTGTTTCTCTTTGGGAAAAATCACTCGGAAAGCCTGCGCATGAGCATCAAGTGCGGCAGTCCACAACGCAAGGCTCAAGATCCGCTAACTTGCAGGTAAGGAAGGGTGGCTTGCCCCGCGAGAGCGCCAAAGGCGCGAGTAGTCAACCTAAATCTTACCTTATGATGTTGCTCAAATAATCATCGCGCCTTTGGCGCTCTCGCGGGGGCAAGCCACCCTTCCTTACCTGCGAATTAGCACAGGCTCTTTTTGAATTTGTCATAGCACCTATCGCGAGTCGGACTTGATAAAGCTCGCGCTGAGCCGCGGTAAAGACCCCTATTGAATTCCAAGTTCTTCCAACAGCGCCGCTTTGTCGCGCCAGTCTTTTTCAACTTTTACAAATAACTCCAGGTGAACACGATGTCCGAGCATACTCTCAATATCCTGGCGTGCCTCGATGCCGATTTCTTTCAAGCGCGCAGCGCCTTTGCCGATCACGATTTTCTTCTGTGAAGCTCGCTCGACTAAAATCGCGCAGTGAATGCGCGTGAAGTCGTCGCGCACCTCTTCCCATTTTTCAGTCACCACCGCGGTAACGTACGGAATCTCTTCCTGGGTCGCTTGTAGAATCTTTTCGCGCACGATCTCCGCAACCATGGTGCGCACCGATTGATCAGTCAACTCCTCTTCGCCAAACAACGGCTGACCCGCCGGCAGGTGTTTGATCATCTCTTTTTGCAAAACATCAATTGCGTTTCCGCGCAATGCAGAAATCGGAATCAGCTCGGCCCAGTCATACTCGTTTCGATACCACTCGATCAGCGGCAACAGCGCAGACTTATCTTTTAGTTTGTCGATCTTGTTAAGCAACAGCAGGGCAGGCTTGTGCGAACGCTGGATCAATTCGAGCACAAACTTGTCACCGGCGCCCGTCGAGACTGATGCGTCACGAATCAGGCAAACAAGATCCACGCCGAGCAGCGCATCCTGGACCGTCGCCATCATGCGCCGGTTCATTTCATAGCCGGGGCGGTGAACGCCAGGCGTGTCAACTAAAACAATTTGACCTTCGGGTTCAGTAATCACTCCCTGAATACGGAAACGCGTTGTCTGCGGCTTATCTGAAACCGCGGCAATCTTTTGACCGATGAGCGCATTAAGCAAGGTCGACTTGCCGGCATTGGGCCTGCCGACAAGGGCAACGTAACCGCTGCGAAACTGTGGCTCCTGCTCATTTGTTTGAGAACTTGCCATACGAAAATCAGCCGCGCATTTTCGCGGATAAACGCGGATCGATTCAAAAAGAAATCAGAAGCTGTGGAAGTTTTTTCAGATTCGTGTAATCCGCGTTAATCCGCGGCTAATTAATTACGAGTTCTCTATAAACCACTTTAATGAAGATTGATCTCATCGAGCGCCTGCTGGAGCTCGTCGCGTTTCGCATTCAAAGTTTTTTCATCAGCATCGGCAGGAACGAAAATCGGAGGCGCAATCATCACGCGCGCGCGGCTGAACGGATAGGGAACTTGAAAACCGTCCCAACTCTTCTTCGCTTCCCAAAAACGGCCCGTGCTAATCGTGAACGGCAAAATCGGTTGGCCGGTCTTTTTTGCCAGCAGCGCCGCGCCCATTTTGGCAATGTAACGAGGACCTTTTGGACCATCAATAGTGAAGGCCGTGGGACACCCGGCGCGCATCAGCCGCGTCATCTCAATGACCGCGCCAACTGCGCCGCGCGTGCTTGAACCGCGCGCTGCGCCGTAACCGAATCGCTGAATGAAACGCGCGATGTATTCGCCGTCAAAACTCTGCGAAGTCATCACTACGATGCGGCGCCGGCGCCAGAAGTACGTCGAGAGGAAAACGCGATTATGCCAGAAAGTGTAAATCGGAATACGCCCGTCGCTGGTTGCCGCCTCCCAGTTTTCCCAACCTTCTACCTGCCA
>DASQPM010000167.1:0-14261 GCA_035643935.1 Pyrinomonadaceae bacterium
CTCAGAAGTGCCCAAAGTGCCGGAGTTCGCGAATTCGGAAGGGATACAAGCCCACCCCCTTGATCCTACGTCTGGTTGGCATTCATTATCTTTTGTGCAATCATTGCAACCTGCTTTTCACAGGTTTCGCGCTACCCGGAACTTTTAACCGGCAAAGCAAAAGAGGCCGGAAAAAGGCAGGCGGCGCGAAAAAGCAGACGAATGTACCCAGGCTTTCGCCGGCCGACGATCGTTAGCAAGTTTGAGGCATCGTTCAGAGCTTGAGTAACATCTAGTTCCTCGCAAAGTCGTCAGTAGTTTTGAGGTTTTTATGAAAAAGAGTTTCGTACTAGTCGCCATCGCACTGAGTCTTACGTTTCCAGGTTTGGTGCGAACGCAGGAGCCGCAGAGTGCTCCCAGCAATAACGTGTCGCCATCGTCCACGACACCAGAACAATCTGGCGTGGACAATCAGGGAATTCGAAATTACCTGCTTGGTCCGGGCGATACTTTGGACGTGAGAGTTTTTGCACAGCCCGATCTCAACGCCATTGTCGAAGTCGATAGCGATGGGAACATTAGCTCGTTACCATTTCTCGAGGCTCCGATTCCCGCAAAGTGTCGAACCGACAAGGATATTCAAAAGGACATTACTAAGGCATACGCAAAGTATCTCAAGAATCCCCAAATTAGCGTTCGTGTCGCTGAGAGAAAGAGCCGCCAGCCCGCGACTGTTTTTGGCGCTGTTAGACAACCAACCCGCGTTCAAATGCAGCGCAAGATCCGGTTGAATGAGCTGGTGGTTGTTTCTGGCGGATTTACGGAGCGGGCCTCAGGCACGATCCAAATTCTTCACACAGAACCGCTGATGTGTCCGCAGCCTGGTGAAGAAGCTCTTGCCGCGCCCATCGACGGCACCAAGGTTCCTTTCGAAATTATCAAAATCTCTGAGTTGAGAACCGGGAAAGTACAGGCGAATCCTGTCATTCGGCCCGGCGATTATGTTTTGGTGACGGAAGCGGAACCTGTTTACATAACTGGAAGCGTAATTTCGCCGCAGGGAATATTCCTTCGCGACCAGCTCACGCTTAGTCGCGCTCTGGCAATGGTGGGAGGAGCGCGAAAAGAAGCGAAGCTCAGCGACGTACGGATCTACAGGCAGAAACCCGGCGCGACGGATCAGGAATTGATCCGCGTGGACTACGGAGCCATCAAGAAGAATCAGAAGCCCGACTTTTTTCTACAGGCGTTCGACGTGGTCGAAGTCCCTGAGGCGGGAATCTTCTCGCCAAGTAGAATCGGGCAAACGTTGATCGGGGCAGCGTCGGGCAGCCTGGGGAGCATATTCACTAACGGTGGCACTTCGGTAGTGAGCAGGGTTATTTATTAGTCACTGACAAATCGATTAGTTCGAAGCTGAAGAGAGTGACTAGCTCAATTGTTTAGGAGCATGGAATGAAGCGCAGAAACGCGGCTGGCGATCGCCGCCGGCGAAAGACCTTTACAGTCCTCTGGACTGCCGTCCTGGCTATTGGCGTAATAACTCTCATGTATTACGAGATGTCGGCCGTACTCTACATTCTTGCAACTCTCGGCGTGACTGCTTTACTCGTAATCGTCGCAGTCTCTGACTTACATTATGTGGAAAAATTCGCAGCTGGCGCTGCGCGAATTGATGATTCTGCGGCGATTGGCAGCGGCATAACGCCACCCCTCGGCAAGTCAAGATAGTACTCAACCCTTAACCACCCCCTCAAAATTTTTCCGGCATTATTTTCCTGTTTTTTGCCTTCAACACGCGGTTGAAACTTTAATCGGACTGTTGCATAATCCGCCTGCGTTCACCTCCCCGGTGGACGAAGTGGTCGCGTGGGGTGAGGACACGTGGCCTTAGGGTGGGGACTGTGGGAGGTCCCCGCCCGCTTTTTTGGCACGTTGCTTTTCTTGTTAATTGCTCCAGCTCCTAAATGCTGCTTGACGCTGAATCGAATCAGCGTAGAATTCCGCGAGTTTCAACCGGACAGTGAGAAGGTCGAGAGCACGCTACAGCGTCGTGCTTGACATCGGGATGCCTCTTTTCGATCGAACAAGGCGAAATTTCAAGCTCTGGTTATATAGGGGCGGCAGACAGGCGGCTTCAAACGACGATCAGCCTGGCTCTCACAAACAACATCCCTGGTGGAAGGTGATGTGTTTGACCGGCGTCGATTACTTCTCAACTCTCGGTTATCAACCGGGTATCGCATTTCTTGCCGCCGGCGCGCTCTCGCCGATCGCGACCTTGATCCTTGTTCTCCTCACTCTGCTTGGCGCCTTGCCCATCTACAGTCGGGTCGCTCAGGAAAGTCCGCATGGTGAAGGTTCCATCTCGATGCTCGAGCATCTGCTGTCGCGCTGGAAAGGCAAACTGTTCGTCCTGGTCCTGCTTGGGTTCGTTGCTACAGATTTCATTATTACGATTACACTCTCCGCCGCCGACGCGACCGCTCACATCATCGAGAATCCATTTACACCTGAGCTGATCAAACATCAGGTCGGCGTTACGCTGGTCCTGGTTGCGTTGTTGGGCGGTATTTTTCTGCGCGGCTTCAAAGAAGCGATTGGCATAGCAGTAATTCTCGTGGGCGCCTATCTACTGCTCAATATGATCGTCGTTAGCTTTGGCTTGTATCAACTCCTTTCACATCCTTACTACTTTCCGGAATGGAAGCAGGCCTTGATTCACCACCCCAGGGTACACGGAAACATGTGGCTTATCGTGGGCGTTTCGCTGATTCTTTTTCCCAAACTTGCGCTCGGACTATCTGGTTTTGAGACTGGCGTGGCCGTAATGCCGTTGGTCAAGGGCGATGAAAATCTGACGGAAGCTGACTGGGAAGACATTCACAGCACACGCGCCGGCCGCCCCCCGCAACCACGCACGCACGAATTGCTCGAGGGGCGAATAAAAAACACGCGCAAGTTGCTGCGTACCGCAGCATTGATCATGAGCGTGTTTCTCATTACGAGCAGTCTTGTGACTACGATGATGATCCCGCCCGACAAGTTTCAAGTCGGCGGCGAGGCGAACGGACGCGCGCTTGCATACCTCGCTCACCGTTTTTTTGGCGACATATTCGGCACCGCCTATGACCTGAGCACGATCTCGATTCTTTGGTTTGCGGGCGCATCAGCGATGGCGGGCCTGCTAAATATCGTCCCGCGTTATTTGCCTCGATACGGTATGGCCCCGCAGTGGGCGCAAGCTACGCGACCACTCGCACTCGTGTTTACGCTGATTGCCTTTGCGGTCACGCTGATCTTCAACGCCGATGTTGATGCGCAAGGCGGCGCTTACGCAACGGGCGTGTTGGTCTTGATGACTTCGGCGGCTATCGCCGTGACGTTGGCGATGCGCAAGCGAGGTCAAAACTGGATTCCTTTTCTTATCATCGCCATCGTTTTCGCTTACACGACGATTCAAAACGTTCATGAGCGTCCAGAGGGTATTAAGATCGCATCATTCTTCATCCTGGCAATCGTCGTTTCGTCGCTGGTCTCTCGTGTCTGGCGCACAACTGAACTAAGAGTCGAGAGGATTGAACTCGACGATCTGGCACGCGAGTTCGTGCGCAAAGCAGCAGCCGGCACCGTCCGTATCATTGCCAACCGTCGTGATACTGGAGATGCGATGGAGTATGAAGTCAAAGAAACAGAGAAACGCACCGACAATCATATCCCCGCCAATGAGCCAATTCTTTTCTTCGAAGTAACACCGGGCGATGCCTCAGAGTTCTCCGGTGTATTGCAGATTCACGGAGAAAAAGTTAACGGCTATCGTGTGTTGCGCGCCGTGTCACCCGCTGTGCCGAATGCAATCGCTGCTTTTCTACTTTTCCTGCGAGATGAAACCGGAAAACTGCCGCATGTCTATTTCGGCTGGAGCGAAGGCAATCCGTTGTCTTATCTGCTGAAGTACATCGCCTTTGGCGAGGGTGACACCGCTCCGGTGACGCATGAAGTTTTGCGGCAGGCAGAAAAGAATCCTGAACGACGGCCTATTGTTCACGTCGGCGGTTAGGTTTTACGGAGACGTAGCTTAATTGTTTGATTCGAGGTACAGCGGGGAGTAACATCCTCGCGTTGACAATTCAATGTCTGCCGAAGTTGCTTGGAAATTATCGCGACGCGGGGGAACCAAAGTTTCGTTTGCAACGGAACACGGGGCGAATCGTGAAGCTCGCACTAAGCGCGCTCACTTAGAACACTTCCAGTTCGAGCCCGTCAGCTAACCTCGTAGGCCAACAGGAAGGGCAGTGCTGCGACTCATTAGAGGCGTGGAGCTCATTGCTCCGCGCCTTTTCGATTTTGCGGGTTTGAAAAAGTAGGACAGACATTCTTGTCTGTCCCTGAGTTCATCAGCGTAACGAGCGAAGTGAGTTGAAAGAAAAGGGACGATTTACCATTTACCAATCGACATTTGTCATTTGTTATTTGGTGCTGCTTCGTTGACCGTTGAATTGAAAAATCGAGATCAATGGAAATGAGATCATCTGACTACTTTGGTGCAGACCAAATGGAGAATGAGAAATGTCAAATGATAAATGGAAAATCCGCTTTTTTCTTTCGACCTTTCTGGCCTGAACTCTAATCTAGCGGACAGGCAGGAATGCCTGTCCTACCGGAGATTTCGGAATGTACAAATCGCTGAAACGTTTTTTCGTTGGCAGCCCGATGAGGACGGAGCAGGCGATCCATGAACGCTTAAACAAAAAAACGGCGCTTGCAGTTTTTTCGTCCGACGCGCTCTCGTCTGTTGCCTATTCGACAGAAGCGATTCTGTTGGTTCTGCTGGCTGCCGGTACGGCGGCAATAGCTTATCTTCCATTCATTGTAATCGGCATCACTCTCCTGCTCGGAATCCTGGTCCTATCTTATCGCCAAACCATCCACGCTTATCCTTCCGGAGGCGGCGCCTACATAGTTGCCAAGGACAATCTTGGCACACAGGCCGGCCTGGTTGCCGCTGCCTCACTCTTGATCGATTACATTCTGACCGTAGCGGTTTCAGTTTCAGCGGGCGTGGCCGCAATCACTTCCGCAGCCCAGGGCACGCGGTTCGCTTTTCTTCATGAACACCGAGTGTTGCTGTGCCTTTTCTTCGTTGCCTTCATCGCAGTGATAAATCTGCGCGGAGTCAGGGAATCGGGAGCGTTCTTTGCCGGACCCACTTATTTGTTCATTCTGTCGATGCTGGCACTGATCGTCGTGGGGTTTATTCGCTATTGGGCCACGCACGAAATAATGGCGACTCCAACGCAAGTCTACTTTGATCCCTCAGTTGATACGGTTGCCAGCCATGCGTTGACCGGAGGAGCATTGCTTTGGCTCTTGATGCGAGCATTTGCGGCAGGCTGTACGGCGTTGACAGGGGTTGAAGCCATCTCGAATGGCATTCCGGCTTTCAAACAACCGGAATCCAAAAACGCCGCCAGCACCTTGACCTTCATGGCTCTGGTGATGGCCGTATTAATCCTCGGATCAGGATTTCTCGCTTACAAGCTCAACGCACACCCTATTGGACCAGAAGAGACTCTGGTTTCAGCGATGGCGCGTCACATCTTCGGTGTAGGAATTCCTTACTATGTTTTGCAGGCGGCCACTGCTGCAATCCTGGTCCTGGCGGCTAACACGTCCTTCGCCGACTTTCCTCGCCTTGCCAGTTTGCTGGCCGCGGATAGGTTTCTTCCGCGGCAGCTCGCCAGTCGCGGCGACCGGCTCGTTTTCTCTAATGGAGTTTTGATCCTCGCGTTATTCGCCTCAATTCTGATCGTGATCTTTAAAGGGAATGAGCAAGCTATGCTGCCGCTCTATGCGTTGGGCGTTTTTATCTCATTCACGCTCTCCCAGGCTGGAATGGTGGTCCATTGGAAACGCTTGCGCCAGGCGGAAGAAGCCAAGCGACGCATCAAGGAGGAAGAAGAGATTCATCGCACCGAGACAGCCGACACAGGAGCTGCCAGCCATGAAACCGAGCGCCTCCAGGCCATCGAGCGTGACACAGGCGGTAACTGGCTCGTTTCCATGGCTATTAATTCCGTAGGCGCCGCAGTAAGTCTTGTTGTGCTTCTCGTCATCACAGTAACGAAGTTCACCCATGGAGCCTGGGCAGTAGTTCTCTTAATACCGCTGATCGTTTGGATGTTTCGCTCTATAAGAGAGCATTATCTGGAAATCGCCAAGCAGTTATCCACAGAGGGCCTCGTCCCGGAAACTGCTATCACAAAACATCAGGTTCTGGTGCCTATCTCGGGAATACATCGCGGCGTCGTCTTCGCGCTTGAGTATGCAAAGTCCATCGCTCCCGGGCACGTCACTGCTGTTTACGTAGATTTCAATGAAGAAGCGACGCAAAAGCTAAGAGAGAAGTGGCCGCGTTGGGGTAACGGTGTGGAGCTCGTAATCCTGCAATCGCCCTATCGCTCGCTCACTCGGCCATTGCTGCGGCATGTGGAGCGGCTCTTAAACCAAGGTGATAAGCAAATGATAACGGTGCTTTTGCCTGAGTTTGTTCCGGCAAAATGGTGGCATCAACTATTGCACAATCAAAGTTCATTGCTATTAAAAGGCGCACTGCTATTCAAAAAAGGCGTGATCGTCACCAGTGTGCCTTATCATTTGGAAAAATAATTGCGAGAGTCTCATTGGGGCGCGAACAGAAATGACCAGAGGGAGCCCTGAAGCTGTTGTCGTAAGGTCGAGTTTAGCGATGAAGCTTTGAACTAGCTGCTGGCAGCATCAGCTTCGCCGGTTCGTCCGGCGAGAAAGCATGAGCGACAATAAACCGGCCGGCCTTGAGACGGATAAAAAGGAACCGTGGTCTGTTGCCCGCATTGAGCGCACTGCACTGAGACTTCAATACGCTGCCGCACGCCCGAAGATTGCGCGGCCGTGATGGCGGCCAGTCTTTCATTCTTAGCTTGCTTGCACGGTTTGCAACGCTTCGGCTCGTTCTTTAACCCTTTGTCATGGAAAAAAGCTTGTTCGCCTGAAGTCCAAATGAAATTCTCGCCGCAATCTACACATTTAATTGTGCGATCGGGGTGCTCAGGCGGTTCAGAGTTGGTTTTCAAGTCACCGACATGATCTTGTTCTAGCATGGTTTGCTCTCCCTGGGTCGTTCCATCCATGACGGTTGGCGGGGCAGCTCAATTCGGTTTCACGCGTTGTTTGAAGGCGCCGCTGTTCTTTCCTGGCGAGCATCGGGGTGAGCGTGGGCTACCTCGAACAGGCGAGCAGTGGGAAAAAAGTATAACTATGGCGAAAATGTGTCAAGATAAAAAACCGCCTGCGGTCAAAGTGAAATCGCTCTCATGACTTGCGAGGCGGCCAGGAAGCAATGAAAGTTCTGGTGTTAGGTTCTGGAGGCCGCGAACATGCGCTGATTTGGGCGTTAAAACAGACGTCTGCCATTCCGCTTAAGCTTTATTGCGCACCTGGCAATGCGGGAATCGCACAACTGGCGGAATGCATTGACATTTCGGTCAATAATCATTCCGCGCTGATGGATTTTGGGCGTACCAATGGGATCAAGCTGACGATCGTTGGTCCGGAGCTCCCACTGGCAAACGGAATCGTTGATGAATTTGAAAAGAGCGGCCTGAAAATTGTCGGACCTTCGCAAGCGGCGGCGCGTCTGGAATCAAGCAAAGCCTTTGCAAAGGATTTCATGCAACGTCATGCGATACCGACGGCTGATTATGTGATTGCGAATTCAGGTGACGAAGCTTTGCAGGCCGTTCGCAGCGGCAGGTTTGGCGATGTGTCTAGTTCGATCGTTGTTAAAGCGGACGGGCTGGCTGCCGGCAAAGGCGTTATCGTCGCGCCGTCGCTCGCTGAAGCTGAACGTGGTATCGCTGAACTGTTGAGCGGAAATCTTGTCGCAGAAGAAGCAACCAGCCATGTGGTTATCGAAGAAGCGCTTGAGGGGAGAGAAGTTTCAATTCTTCTTTTCGCCGATGGAAGCGATTATGCGCTTATGCCCGCCGCGCGCGATCACAAGCGTGCTGGAGAAAACGATACCGGGCCAAACACCGGGGGCATGGGCGCAATAACAGACAAGTCAGTCCTCGATGCCGAAACGCTCGAGCAAATCGTACGCGAGGTTGTTGAGCCAACACTCGGCGGCGCAATGAAAGAAGGCTTTTCGTTTCGCGGCGTGTTGTTTATCGGCTTGATGCTGACTGCGGATGGTCCAAAAGTGCTCGAGTACAACGTGCGATTTGGTGATCCGGAAACTCAGGCAATTTTGATCAGACTTGAATCAGATTTATTCGAGATCTTTCAGGCGCTCGTGGACGGTCGCCTGCGAGACATTAGTGTTCGTTGGCATGAAGGGTCGTCGGCTTGCGTGGTATTGGCGAGTGGCGGTTATCCAGGCGGATACAAAAAAGGCGCGCGAATCGCAGGCCTGGATCGCGTCCTGATCGGTCCGGGCTTGCAGGTCTTTCATGCTGGAACGTCATGGTCTGAAACGGGAGAGTTGGTAACGGCCGGTGGCCGTGTGCTAGGTGTCACTTCCTGGCAACCTACTTTGGATGAGGCCCTGGCGCGATGTTACGGCGCCATAGACCAGATTGACTGGCCAGACAAACAGTACCGCCGTGACATCGGGCGTTTCGACCAAAAAGCAAGGAGTTCTGAGGCTCAGCCCTAGTTGCGTTTTGACATGAGGTACGGGAATCCACGGTACCAATGTTTTTGAACTCAACGGACTTCTCATTAGCACCGTGGCTTTAGCCCGGTGATAAGTGATTTGGCTCGGGACGGGAAACCGTTTGAACGGTTTCCGGGAGTGCTGGGCACTCAGGTCACCGCGCTAAAGCGACGGTGCTAATGAAATTTGACAGACTGTGTCAGCACGGGATCCGCCGGTTCTGGAAGGCAATGCATCTCAACTGCTATACTCCAACTTCAATTTGGCCTTCGTATTTTGAACCCTTCGCAATTATTCATCGTACAAACATATGCGGACGGCCAGAAGTCAAGGTGGATGGGTTTCACACGCCAATGCACAGGGGTTTTCGCAAACACGATCTAACATCCAATCGCTAGAGGATCGGTGAAAAATGGGACTTCTTAGCAGAATAAAACGCTCTATGCGCGCACTGTTCGGCGGCATAATCGAATCGACCGAGAACCCCGAACTCATACTGCAGCAAACCATTCGCGACATGCGCGACCGCGTGCCGGAACTCAATAATTCCGTGGCGCAGGTGATGGCCACTGAAAAGCTGCTCGCAAAAAACAAAGAACGGCTGGAAACCCAGGTTGTCGATCTGGATTCGAAAATCAAGGCCTCCGTAAAACTCGGCCGCGACGACATTGCCACTGCCTACATCGGCCAGTTGGGGCAGGCGCAGGTTGACCTGCAAAAAACGGGACAACAGCTTGAGCATGCGACCCTTGCCTCGGCCCAGGCGCTGAAAGCACGCGACAATTATGTGTTGCAGATGCAGCGGCGCACCGCCGAAGCGATGCAGTTGATCAACCAATCGAAGCAGGCGAAGCTTCAGGAGCAATTGGCCGCCACCATGGAATCGTTCCAGATTGGCGACGATGCGTCGACGTTCAATGAAATGCGCGACAAGATCGATCGTCGCGCCGCCGCGGCTGAGGCAAAGTTACAGCTTGGTTCGGCATCAGTAGACAATCAGATGCAGGACATCGAGCGGGAAGCGATGGACATGCAGCTGCAGGACAAACTGCTTGCTTACAAACGCGAAATGGGGCTCTTGCCGGAGGCTTCCGGCGGCAGTGCCCCACAGGCGCTCCCCGCGGAAGGTGAAAGTGGCGCGAGCAGGAATTAGGCTGGAACTCGGTAATGTTTTTTGCGTGGGATTATTAGTGCGCTCGAAGATCGTTTTATTGGATAGTTCAAGGATATGGCCGAGTTCCCCAAGTTCGATTACAAGTATTTGAAAGAGGCCTTCAAGGAACCTCTAAATTTCTGGGGTCTGGCGAGCTTTGCGGCCGTTGCCGCTTTCGCTCAGGATGTAACAGTCCTTGCCGGCGCCCTGGTCGCAGAAACAGCCTACTTAGCAACCGTGCCAGCCAGCTCATTTTATCGTCGCCTGGTCGACCGCCGCGAAAAACAGCGCCTGCTCAAACAGCGCGATCAACAGCGCGAGGCTGCCATCAAGCTTTTTGATCCGCGCGAGCGCGAGGCGGTTGAATACTTGCGCTGGATGAAGAACCAGATTTACTCAAACTACAAGAAATTCACCGGCAGCAAACAGGTCCCTTCCAATATTCAGAGTCTGGATCAGCGTTGGGAAGATTTCGTCGACTTGCTGGACGTCTACCGGCGCCGCAAGCATCACCTCCGTTCGATCAATCGCCAGGCAGTACAGAACCAGCTTGTCCAGGCAGAGCGGGCCGTGGAAGTTTCGCGAGACGATCGCGAGCGGCGTATTCAACAATCAAATGTCGAGATTCTGAAAAGACGGGTTGCTGCTTTTCAGGACATTGAGCGCTCGGTAAAACTGGTTGAAGGGCAGTTGCAGTCAATCGAAAACTTCTTTGGCTTAGTGAACGATCAGGTTGTCACCTTACCAACGCCTGAACGCGTCTCCTCGCTCGATTTCGAACAGCTCAGCGACTCGATTGCCATGACCAAACAGATGCTGGAAGAAACATCAGATACTTTCGCTGCGCTTGACAGCCACAATCGCACCATCGGCAACTACGAGTTACTGCTGAACAGCGGATCCTCGAAATGACTAGCACAACCGCGGGAATAATTCCCCGCCGTAATTAACTATCCGCAGATTCCGCAGATTTCACAGATTAAAGAAAAAGTCAGACAATAACGAAGAGGTCAACGAAGGGTGTTCAACGACTGCGCCTTTGTTGTTTCCGTTTTTGTAATCGGTGTAATCGGCGAAATCTGCGGACAAAAATATTTTTTCAATTTCCAGATAACTTCGCTCTTATGCGTCACTAAACTGTGCCGTTTTCACCGCGCTGAGGGCCTCAAAACGACCGCTAATCAGTAGTTTAGAACTTAACGTAGAGCCTCAATAAATACACTATAATGGATTGAAAAAAAAGATGACCACTACATATTGACATCCGACTTTCAAAGGAGTATATTCCGCTGCGCTTGAGGACGAGGCGGGTTGACTTGGAGCAGCGGCAGGCCCCCTGAACTGCTCTCCAGCTGAGTTTTTCGCTTCGAACAAAGCCAACCGAAGTATCCGCTACACATCACAAGATATGGGCGCGTCTACTATAATGTAGTCGTAGAACCGTCTTTGAAACTCTCAGATAACGACCTCGTGCTGGTTTCCCCGAGGCACGAGAAAGGCAGATTAGGATGAGCGCAGCCATAGGCAAACAAACCCCCGCAGCAGACGTATCTTCAACGACCAGCGCTGCTCCAACCGTGCGTCGCAAAACCCAGCCACTGGGGCTGAACGCGAAACGTGTAATCAGCAAACGCTATTCGTTGAAGGATGCGAAAGGACGTGCGCTCGAAGAATGGCCGGATATCGTTCGCCGCGTGGTTGGTCATGTTTCAGCTGCGGAAAAGGATGGTGAGAAGCGGGATTTATTTTTTAATAGCATGAGCGAAGTGATGCTGGCCAGAGAGTTTGTTCCCAACACGCCTTGCCTCGTCAACGCCGGCAAAACCAACGGTCAGCTTGCTGCCTGCTTTGTGCTCGACGTTCCTGACTCGATAACCGGGATCATGGATCACGCCAAGGCTGCGGCGACGATTCATCAAACCGGCGGCGGCACCGGCATGACTTACGAATTCCTGCGTCCCTCAGGCGCTCTGGTTGGTTCAACTCGCGGTGTTGCTTCCGGTCCCGTTTCATTCATGAACATCGTCAATCAGGTGACCGACGTGGTGAAGCAGGGCGGCGTGCGCCGCGGCGCGAACATGGGCATGATGCGCGTCACACATCCGGACGTGCTGCGCTTTATTCACGCCAAGAACGATCAGCATTCACTGACGAACTTCAATATCTCAGTCAACGTCACCGACAAGTTTCTGAAAGCAGTTGACGACAACGAATGGTTCCAGCTCGAGTTTGACGGTGAGCCGTGGACGGATTCCATTTACGATCCGGTTCGCGATGATGACTACGTGGTTTATCGCCGCGCCGACGGTTCGACTGTGACGTTCTGTGATCGCCACGCTTTCCTGAGCGCGGATCTGTCTGAGTGCGCTATTGAAGAAGCGCCGCGGCCGGGCATGGTTTACGCGCCTGACATTTGGAACCGCATCGTGGCCAGCGCGCACAAGTATGCCGAGCCGGGCATTGCCTTCATCGACGAAGTAAATCGTCATAACCACATGATGAAGTCGATGGGGCCCATCTATTCGTGTAACCCTTGCGGCGAGCAGTTTCTGCATTTCTCTAACTCGTGCAATCTCGGTTCAATCGACCTAGCCAAGTTTTACGATCCGGAAAAGCGCGTCGATTGGGATCGCCTGCGCGAAGTGACGCATCTCTGCACGCGCTTTCTCGACAACGTCATCGACACCTGTGCCTGGCCGCTGCCTGAAATCAACGACGTTGTCACGCGCACTCGTCCGGTTGGTCTCGGCATCATGGGCTTTGCCGATCTCTGTTTGAACCTGAAAGTTACCTACGGCACGCCCGAATCAATCGACTTGATGAACGAGATGATGGGCTTCATTCGGCGCGAGTCGTGGAATGCCAGCATCAAGCTGGGCGCGGAGAAGGGCGTGTTTCCGGAGTTTGAACCAAACCGCGAAGCTTACGAAGATTTTCTTTACAACCAAATTGGTATTTCGCGCGATGTGAAGCTGACGCCGCGCAACTATGAAGTGACCACGATTGCTCCGACCGGCACAATCTCTCTCGTGGCTGAGACCTCCTCGGGGATCGAGCCAAACTTCTCCTGGGCCTATGTGAGGAAAGATACCCTGGGCACGCGGACGTATGTTCATACACTGGCGGCGAACGCTTTGGGTATCGATGTGGATCAAACTGAGCAGGAATCGATCAACAAAGCCGCTGACTACGTTTGCGCACACGAAAGCGAGTTGCCGCCGCAATTTATTTCGGCAATGAACATCAGCGCCGACCAACACGTGCACGTGCTGGCAGCAGCGCAGCGCAACGTCGATAACAGTGTTTCCAAGACTTGCAACGGCGCGGTCAACGACACCGTCGAGTCGGTTGATAAACTTTATCGACTTGGTCGTCAGCTTGGTTGCAAAGCGGTTAGCTACTATCGCGACGGCTCGCGCGACAATCAGGTGCTGACTTCGATGAAGGCTTCGGATGCGCCGGGCGCGCCGAACTTAACTGTGAGTAGCGAGTTGGCCTGCAATCCGGAAGCGATTGTAGAAGTTTTAGACGAGCCGCCGGCGAGCCATGCTGATGCGGCTATCATCGCGCCGATCGGCGCCGACGCCGAGGTCGCTGCGCGACAGCAGATACAGGCGGACACGGCAGCTTCCAACCAGGCAGAAGGCAGCGCGCCAGCAGCGAGAGCTCAAACTCAAGCGCAAATCGAAGCGATTCGCATCGAGCGGCCGCGCGAGTTGAGCGGCGCCACTTGGCAGATTCCATTTGACGGGCAGAACCTCTACGTAACGGTCAATCACGATGGCAAGATGATTCAGGAAGTGTTTGCCACTGGTCCAATCTCCGGTGGCGTGGGCCTGCTTGCTTCAAAGATGCTGCGTGGTGGTTTCGACGCCGCCGAAGTTGCTTACAGCTTGAACAAAGTGACGGGCACCCACGCGGTCTGGTTCAACGAGCGCTTGTTGACTTCACCCGAACAGGCAGTCGCCGAATGCATCATGATCACGAATCGCCGCGTGCAGGATCTTCCAGACTCCGCGCGAGCTCTCGGCAAAACTCAGCACTCAGCACTCAGTACTCAGCACTCTTCTCCCGTCGGCGCCATCATGTCGACAATGATCGGCATCTGCCCCGAATGCCACGGCCAGTTGGAACACGCCAGCGGCTGTGATTTCTGTCGCGATTGTGGCTACAGCAAATGTAAGTGAATCGCCCAGGATGACTTGGTTTCGCCGTTTTTCGAGTGCTATACTGTCCTCGGCTAAGCAACCAAAATTTAACTATCGATGAGCAATAAACTTAGACGCGTGAAGCTACGGTGGAGCAAACAAATATTTGCAGCGCTTCGCGTCGACGATGACGATACTTAACCATTCAAGCGAATTAATGTAATTAGCATCGTCACCAGAAAGTTCGGTGGCGATTTTTTTTTTACTCTTTGTGAGGTCCGAAAAT
>DASQPM010000168.1:0-5485 GCA_035643935.1 Pyrinomonadaceae bacterium
TCGACGCCGCGTCGGAACTACTGTTCAGAATCGCTCCGGTTAGTCGCATTTCTATTTCCAAGCAGCGACAAGCTAAAGGCTTGTCGGACATTCACGACATCGGCGCCAGCGCTGCTTCGACCGGTTGCGGTTCGAGCTTCAGCGACTCCTTTAGCGCTTCAATAGCGACCTCGAGCTGCTGATCGTCCGGCTCCTGCGTCGTTATGTTTTGCAGCCAAACGCCGGGCCGCGTGATCGCCTTGAAGAACCAGCCACTCTCCTTTTTCGCCGACACGCGAATTATTTCATACGAAACGCCGGCAACGATCGGAATCAGCGCAATGCGAACCAGAAAGTTGTAAACCAGGGAATCAAACTTGACGACTGAAAACAACACGATCGAGACCAGCATCACAATCATTAAAAAGCTGGTGCCGCAGCGCGGATGTTGCCGCGGTTGCGGGCGCGCATTTGGCACTGTCAGCGGCAGACCCGCTTCCCAGGTGAACACGGTTTTGTGTTCTGCCCCGTGATACTCGAACACGCGTCGCAAGTCTTTCAGCAATGAAAAGCTGAATATCATGATCAGGAAAAACGACATGCGTATCACGCCATCGACCAGATTGAAGGCAATTGAAGGTCGCACGGGATGAAGGTACGTTTTGGTTGCGCTCCAGGCCCGCGCGTACCAGGCCTGGTCTGTGTTCTCCGTCGCTGCTGCCGGTGATTCGTTTGCGCGAGTCGCCTGAGCGGCCGGCGCGGTTATTGACGTTACCGAAGGCCTCGGCGCCCAACCAGCAGCAATGAACAACGCATTGGTTAACAGAAGCGGAGCCGCGATGAACAGCAGGACGTTAAAGATCAACGCGAAAATAATCGAGCCCGCCGCGGCCGTGGTGCCGCCTTTCTTAAGTTCATCTTTCGATCTCTTTTGTGTGGGAATCGGAAACAGTCCAGGAACTGCGCCGGTCACGCCGGCGAAATCGCCCTCGCCTTCAATCACGGCGGGGGTAAGCGCGATTTCCACTTCTTCAACTTGCGCTTCCTGTGCGTCTGCAAACGCTTCGTTCGCAGAATAGTTCAATGCCTTAATTCCCAGACCCATCGATTGCACCAGTACGGCGCTGCCACGCAACACCGGCAGCTTTAGCAGCGGATACTTGTCGCCCAACTTTGGCAGTCGCGCCGCCGTGTTGACGATGGTTCCGTCCGCCTTGCGTACTGCGATGGCGTAGGCGTTCGGCGTGCGCATCATGACGCCTTCAATCACCGCTTGGCCGCCGACAATTAGATCTCGTTCGTTTGTGCTCAATGTGATTACCTTTTGCTGCGATTCAAGAAGTTTAGAGTACAACCTTCAGGTTGATGATTGGCAGCGGCAAGCTAAAGCTTGGACTCTGAACTACTGCTGTCCAACTAAACACTAACGCCGGCTCGTTTTGAGTTCAACCTTTAGTTGGTTTGCCTTTGAAGGCAAGCTAAAGCTTGAACGCTCAACCGCAGCCGGCGCCTTATCTTGAAGTTTCGCTAGTGTCGTTTCGAAATCAACTTCGTAATCCTCGCAGAAACCCAAACTCAATGCGGTTTAGCCGGCAGTGGTTGTAGTTTCCGTGGGTGTTTTCTTGCCGTAGCGCTTATTGAAGCGATCAACGCGTCCCGCTGTATCGACCAATTTCTGTTTGCCGGTAAAAAACGGGTGGCAGGCCGAGCAAATTTCTACGTGCAAGTCACCTTTCTTGGTCGAACGCGTCTTAAACGTCTCGCCGCACGCGCAACTGACGGTAATCTCGTGATAGTCGGGATGGATTCCTGGTTTCATTGTCTTCCTCACCTATAGACAGCTAAATGCCTCATTTTCAAACATCACATGATAGGGTTTCGCGGGTTGTATGGTCAAGTTGGAGTGCGGTAACTCAAACTGTTAGTTTGCGTCGTGACTTAGCATGCGAACAATCAAATTTAATGAACGACCGTAGCTAATACTCACGCAAAATCGCCGCGAGCCCGCATCCAGACTAACAGTTTGGTTTATGCCGAACAGGCGAAAACAAGTTTGTTGACAGCGAAATAGCGCCATGTTTAAATCAATTTCTGCCGACCTTTTGCAATAGTTACACTTCGCCTAAGTCGTGGGCGCGATCAATGTCGTACCGATCGCACTTTCAGTGACAGTGTGAGCTTGAGACTAAAAAGCTGATGGCCGAAGACAGCGACAAGCCCGACGAGGGCAAACCGGCGGACGAGGCTGCGAAAAAACCTGCGGGGGTAGTTGTGCCTCCGGACTCCACCGGCACGCCGCCGCCTTCCGCAATTCCGGCGGGCGGCGAGCTGGCCGGCGCGGATGCCGAAAAAGCCGCGATGGTTGAGCAGGCGAAGTCGCGCGTGGCGGCCGTAAAAGAATCACTTGCCGAAAAAGCCGCACCTCCTGCGGCAGGCGCTCCGAAAGCCCCAGTCAAAAAGAAGGAAGAAGGACCCAAGCCGGTCGATGCTTCCGAAAACAAATTGGTAAAGAAATTGAAGGCGCAGTTTGCCGGAGCTCTCAGTGAGCCGTTGGAGTTTCTGGGCCAGCTTGCGGTCCGCATTGAAGCGAAAAGCATCGTCGAAGTCTGCACGTTTCTTCGCGACGATCAGGATGCGCGTTTCAATTATTTGTCGGACCTGACTTGTGTCCATTTTCCGATGCGCACCGAAGCGCCGCTCGAAGTTGTCTACAATCTCTTTTCGATCAGCCGAAATGAACGAGTCCGCTTGAAAGTGTCAATTGCGGAAGGCGCGAGCGTTGACAGCGTAACAAGCGTCTGGCCTGCGGCGAATTGGATGGAGCGCGAGGTTTACGATCTGTTTGGCGTGACCTTTAACAATCATCCTGACCTGCGCCGGATTCTGTTGCCGCCAGACTGGGAAGGACATCCACTTAGAAAAGATTACCCGCTCGAATTTATCGAAAATGCCTGGACGCAAAGACATTTGCCGGTAATGACCGAGGTACAACGCGAACAACTCGAGCAACGGCGCGGCTATGGTCTGGAGATACTTTCCGTACCGCAGGAGCGGATGATGCGCGAAATCTTTCAAGACGGGAAAGAAGTCATGCCTAAGGACAAGTAAATCGTGAATCGTAAATCGTAAATGGTCAGAGCGGAGTGTCGACAAGCGCAGTGGCTGTAACGAAGGCGTTTTTACTATTTACGATTCACGATTTACGAATTGCTATGACGCCAAAAGAGATCGCGGCCCAATATGAAGCGAAAGTCTTTGACACGCCCGAGGCGGCGAAAGTGGCGGGCTTTGTCTTGACTGAAACAATGGAACCGCGGAACGTCTGGAACAAAGCGAGCGCAGCAACGGCAATCATCAGTAAGCTGGCAAAAAAGCGGTCTACCGGCGAAGCGACAGAAATTGGTTTGATCATCGAACCGTGGAAGGTAACCGGCTGCTACGTTCCATCCGAACCAGCGCCGGCCGCTGCTTAGAGGTAGCATAGACTCTAGTCTGTGCTGCCACTGAATGCCACAGACTAAAGTCTGTGCCACAGCAATCACAGACTCAGTCTGTCTTCCGGGGAACCAAACAAGCACAGACTAAAGTCTATGCTACATAAGCAATCACAGACTAAAGTCTGTGCCACACAAATATGCACCAGGTAGAAATCGCCACAACTCAGGAAACGCTGCTCGACAGCCCAGAGATGGTGCTGAACATGGGGCCGCAGCATCCATCAACCCATGGCGTGCTGCGCGTAATCCTGAAGCTTGACGGTGAAACTGTCATCGACCTCGACTGCGACATCGGCTATCTCCATCGCGGCATGGAGAAGATCGCCGAGAACCGCATGTACACGATGATTGCACCATACTGGGATCGACTCGACTACATCGCAGCGGTTTCCAACGGTCTGGTCTGGGTCGAGACCGTTGAGCAAATGATGGGCCTGCCGGTGCCGCCGCGCGCTCATTACCTTAGAACAATTCTGACGGAACTGAATCGTATTGCGTCTCATTTGCTGTGGCTCGCAACGCACGCGCTCGATATTGGCGCCGTTACGGTTTTGCTTTGGGCGCTGCGCGAGCGCGAAGAGATACTGAAAATATTTGAAAGACAATTTGGCGCGCGACTAACTTGTCACGCGTGGCGCGTTGGCGGCATGCCAAACGATGCTTACGATGGCTTCGCTGAGGACGTGCAGCGCTTTGTCAATAATTTCCCAACGCGCCTTGATGAATATGAGACTGTGCTTTCGGAAAATCGCATCTGGCTTAGCCGCACAGTCGGCATCGGCGTAATCTCAGCCGAAGAAGCAGTGGCAATTGGTTTGTCTGGCCCAGCCTTACGCGGCTCGGGCGTCGCCTGGGATATTCGCAAGTCGCGGCCCTACGCGGCTTATGCCGACATGGATTTTGATATCCCGCTGGGTGAAAACGGCGATACCTATGATCGTTATTTAGTTCGCCTCGAAGAGATGAGGCAGTCGCGACGCATCGTCGATCAGGCGTTGGATAAGTTGCCTGATGGACCAGTGAATGCGAAGTTGCCGAAAATAGTTAAGCCGCCGGTGGGCGACTATTATCATTCGATCGAAGGCCCGAAGGGCGAGATAGGATGTTATCTGGTTTCAGATGGAACGGCGCAGCCGTGGCGGGTGCGGGTGCGGCCGCCATCGCTAATCAATCTTCAAGCGCTGAAGCAACTTTGCCTGGGGCATTTGGTCGCCGACGTGGTTGCGATAATTGGTACGCTGGATATCGTTCTGGGCGAGATAGACAGGTGATCGATTAATTTTTCTCTGTGTAGTCTCTGTGTTCTCGGCGTCTCTGTGGTGAAGGGTTTTAAAGGGCAGTCACCACAGAGACACAGAGAACACAGAGGACGCACAGAGAACGCAGGAAGTGCATAGTGCTTCTCTTCGCTCCAATTAACTTCATTGACCAACTGCTGCTGAAGTTTTTCAGCGCCGGCACGATCAACTACGTCATCTGGCCGTTCATTCAGATTGGGTTGGTAGTGACGATTGTTGCCGGCTGGGTTGCTTACGCCACTTATCTCGAGCGAAAGATTTCGGCGTTCATGCAGGCACGGCTGGGACCAATGCGGGTTGGTCCATGGGGATTGTTACAGCCAATCGCGGACGGTATTAAACTGCTGACGAAGGAAGACTTCATTCCTGAGAAAGCCGACCGCTGGATCTTCTTCTGCGCTCCTTACATCGCAGTCGCTGCGGCCTTCATCACCTTTTCGGTAATTCCGTTTGGCCCGGATTGGGCCGTGATAACGGACGTGAACATCGGTCTACTGTTCGTCCTGGCCGTGTCGAGTGTTGGTGTGTTGGCGTTGATTCTGGCGGGCTGGTCCTCAAATTCGAAGTACTCGCTGTTGGGAGCGCTGCGCTCAAGCGCGCAGATGGTTTCCTACGAAGTGTCGATGGGGCTGGCGATTATCGGGGCGCTGATGTTTGCGCGCACGTTATCTTTGTCCGGCGTAGTTGGCGCGCAGGCTTCTAATTCGATCT
>DASQPM010000169.1:0-3999 GCA_035643935.1 Pyrinomonadaceae bacterium
CATGACCGAGCAGCGCGAGTCCGATCAGAATTCGCCGGCGCTGTCCGCCGGATAGCACGCCCACGCGCTTGTTCGTTTCGTTGACGAGACCCAGTTCTGCGATCACCTCATGGGCGGCCTCGCGCGCTTCACGTTTGGTCAGGCTCTTGAAGCGCGCGAAAAATTCAAAATGCTCGCGCACCGTAAGCGCTTCGAATACGCCTGCCTCCTGCGGCGTGATACCCATCATGCGTTTTGCGCAATCCGGCTCCGCGACGGCATCGACGCCAAACACGCTGACCGCGCCGGCAGTTGGCCGCAGCTCCGTACTTACCTGACGCAAGAAGGTTGTTTTGCCGGCCCCATTGGGTCCGAGAATGGCGACCACTTCGCCGCGCCGCACGTTCAAACTGATCCCGCGATTGGCTTCCGTGCCGTCGCCGTAGCGCTTAACCAAATCCCGCACGGAAACGGCCAGAGGTGCTTCCTCAGTGCGGGTTTCGAGCGTCCGCACCGTTGCGGGCATCTCCGATTTAGCGTAAGCGAGGGCGTGTGTCATCGTGGTCAAGGTTTCGACCCTTCCTCAACTCGCTGGCTTAACTGAGTTGCAAAAAATCAAGCGCGCCGCGGATCGCGGTTATCGGGCTGTTACGATAAGCAGACACCTCATAGGGACAGCCAATCTTGCAGCCCTTGCAGAAGTCCCACATTTGGGGTGACTGCTTGATAATTTTCCTTACTTCCGGCGATTCGTAGATCTCCCGCAAGCTCATCTCGGGAGCGCCGCGGTGTAGCGAAACGAAGGCGCAGGGAAACTGGATAGATCCATCTGGCCGCATATTGATCAAATGTGACGCCGAGCGGCACGGGAACTTTTGCGTGAATCCGTCGTTGCGATAAAACTTGAAATAGTCGCTATAGAACCGCACGCACTTGTGTTGTTTTTTCAACTCCGAGACAAAGGCTGCCACTCGATCAAGTTCGTCTTTTCTCATCTCAACGTCTTCCGTCTTCCAGGTAGTGCGCACGACGTTGTGGACAGCCTCGGTATGAAGAAGAAAACCTCGCTCCTCGCAATACACAGCGAGCGCGGGCAAGTCAGCCAGATTTTCGAGGTCCACCGCGGCGTTGATTTGAATTGTGTTGTGACGAAGATTGCCTTTGATGTAGTCGAGCGCGTTGAGAATGGTCGGCAGGCCATCGATACCGCGTCGCTGCGCAAACTTTTCGCGATCAAGCGTGTCAATTGACACTTCGAGCTGATCAAGCTTGACGCAGGCCTCGGCGTATTTCTTTAGTGCCAGCCCGTTTGTCGGCATAGACGTGTAAAAGCCTTTCCGCGCGGCGTACTCGATGTAGTCAGGCATGTGCGGATTCATTAACGGCTCACCGCCGGACATGCTCCACGCGAAGACGCCAAACTCTGCCGCCTCATCCATGCGCGCAAACACACGTTCGCGCACTGCCCGATCTTCAGGCTGTTGGTTCTGCCAAATAGCGCAGTAGCCGCACTTCATATTGCAATGCAGCGTCGTCTCAAACATCACCATGAAGGGACGATTGAAACGATGGCGCACTTGTCGCAGCGCGTTCCTGATCATCAATGACTTTTTCAGTGCCGCCCTCCTTTCAATATCGACTACAGGGCAAAGGTCTTGTCAGTTAGCTTTGAATTAAGCAGCACGTTCTTGAAGCGGTGGCGCTCCAGCAAAATGTTCCGGGCGTTGTAAAGCTCAAGCTTCACCGGCAGTTTCATTTCTCTATCAATCCAGATAAGCGATCTGGTCGAGCCCGGCAGACCGCCGACCGCCTTATCAGCGTCAGCCTTAAACTCGAACTTATAAGCGGGTCGTCCATCCAGCGTTTCTTCGCCCAGGAAACGTGAACCGATACCGGGAGTCGCCGCGTCGCGCTGAACACGTTCGATGAGTTTGCCGAGACCAACTTCGGTAATCGGATGTCGTGAATCTTCCAGGGCGAGAGACTCATTCGGATCAAGCCGCAGCGTTCCTAGCAGTGAACCAAGCCCACTTTGGCGCGCGAGTACTTTGCCGTTGTTAGCTCCCTGGCGATAGACGGCTGTCTGGTCCACTTTGCCGCGGTCGTTTAGCCATTCCAGGCGCACGTCGAATGGCTTGCGGAAAAAGAGTCGTATCGTCTGCTGCTCGCCATTTGAAATCGCGAGTTCTTCTTTCTGGTACAGACAGACGTAAGCACTCACGCGATCGTAGCTGCTCGCCACGTCGTCCCACTTGAGCGGAGCTGGAACGGCCGGCACGCTGTCATTCTGGGTCTTCGGTTTTTGGTAGGAAGTTTCCGCCGGACTACCTGCCCGGGTCGCGGAACGACAGCCGGGTCCGGATGCGAAGAGCAACGTCAAGGAGACGAGGCCATGCGTAAGCATGCTGCGTTTTGTCATTTACCGCCAGCGTCCATCTATGGGGCGAATGGTCTCGGGGTAACCTAAAACGAATGGGTTGCTGGAGGATTAGCAGCAAAGTGCATACCGCCTGACAAATTTAAACTTATCCAGGAGAAGACTACTGCTTTGCGAGCGTAGTCATAGTGGCTGGCAACCGATCGAGACCAGTGTCGCTTTTTGGGATGTGGCTTTCTGTCTGGAATGAGGCTTTTTAGGTGCACAAGTGTGAGGTTGTATCTGGCGATAGTGCTCGCCAATTTGGTTTCAAGGTATTTCCGGCAACCGATAATTCCCTGGAGCTACGGATCAATGCCAAAACGCGCGACCATCCGATAAAGAGTTTTGCGGTTGATGCCGAGAATTTCAGCAGAGCGTTTGCGGTTGCCACCTGTTGCCTCGAGAACATGCAGCAGGTATCTCCGCTCCATCTCTTCAACGGAGGGCAGACCGGCGAACAAAGGCGCGAGGTCATCAACTGCTGCAGTGGAATCAGTCTCTCGCTTCTTGCTAATAATTTTTGCGGGCAGATCGGCAGGAGTAATCGGTCCGGTCTGGTTCAAAGTTACAGCGTGCTCAATGGCGTTCTCGAGCTCGCGCACATTGCCCGGCCACGAGTAATTGTTCAAGTAAGCCAACGCTGCTTCATCCAGTTGCGGCGGCGTCGGATTTCCCAGCGTGTGTTTGCGCAGAAAGTGCGCGATCAACATAGGAATATCATCGCGCCGTTCGCGAAGCGGCGGCAGGTGAATGTTTATTACATTTAGCCGGTAAAGTAGATCGTGGCGGAAGTTGTCGCTCGACATCAGCACCTCCGGATCGCGATTACTCGCCGCGATCACGCGCGCTTGTACTAGTATCGGCACGCTGCCGCCTACAGGAACGATCTCACGCTCTTGCAAGACTCTCAAAAGTTTTACCTGTAAGCCCGTACTCATCTCACTTACTTCGTCGAGAAACACTGTGCCTTCTCCGGCTTGTTCAAAGATGCCAGGCTTGTTGGCAATAGCACCCGTGAAAGAGCCCTTAACGTGGCCGAAGAGTTCCGTTTCAAGAAGCGTTTCTGTGAGTGCACCGCAGTTGATCGCAACAAATGGTGCAGCGCTCTTTTCGCCGTGGGTGTGGATGGCCCGCGCGACCAGCTCCTTGCCGGTGCCAGACTCTCCAGTGATAAGCACAGCCGCAGGCGAATCCGATACGCGCGCGATCATTTTGTATACTTCAAGCATCGCCGGCGTGTGTCCTACGAGACGCGCGGAAAGCTGTTCCTCGTCATCGGCAACCGGTTGAGGTTGGACGATTGAGCGCGACGCCAACGCGCGCCGCACTGTTGCTACCAGCGCGTCCATATCGAAAGGCTTGCTAATGTAATCGAATGCGCCCTGTCTTACTGCGCGCACCGCCGTCTCAACCGATCCGAATGCCGTCATCAGCACCACCGGCAACTGCGGGTAGTGCAGCCGCACTCGTTCCAACAAAGCCAAGCCATCAACGCGAGTCTTCATGCGGATGTCGCTAACCAGCACATCCACCGACTGGCTTGCCAGCGAGTCTAACGCGGCTTCACCACTCTGCATGAAGCTCGTAACAAAGCCTTCACG
>DASQPM010000170.1:0-4999 GCA_035643935.1 Pyrinomonadaceae bacterium
TGTCGAAGCCTGGGGCACCGGAAACGCTACGCGCGAATTTCTTTACGTAGCTGACTGCGCCGAAGCAGTTGTTCGTGCCGCTGTGATTTACAACGAAAGCGAACCTGTCAACATCGGCACCGGGAACGAAATAAAGGTATCGGAACTGATGCAACTGATCGCGCGGTTCACTCGCTTTGAAGGCGAGATTCGCTGGCGAACCGATAAACCGGACGGTCAGCCGCGGCGCCGATTGGATGTCTCGCGAGCGTATGAAAAATTTGGATTTCGCGCGCAAATGCATTTCGAAGAAGGTCTAAGACGCACCATCGAATGGTACGAGACTCATCGTACTGCCGGAGGTACACCAAAAATTTCGAGCTCGGGAATCGACGGATCTCAGGATTCGCCAAGTCCCTAAGCCGGCACATTGCTAATCAGTTAAGCGCCATCAAACTTTCCTGACTAATCTTCCTGACTTCGTCTATGCACTATCACCTGATCGGAATTTGCGGCACGGCAATGGCAGCCCTCGCGGGAATGTTGCAAGCTCGTGGACACGACGTCTCCGGGTCCGATGAGAATGTCTATCCACCTATGTCAACGATGCTGGCAGCTCTCGGCATCGATGTGATGCCGGGCTACAAATCAGAGCATCTCGAGCCGGCGCCTGATTGCGTTGTTGTCGGCAACGCCATTCCCCGCGGTAACCCCGAACTGGAAGCGGCTCTCAACCGCAGACTCGTCTATCGCTCGCAAGCCGAAGTAGTTAAAGATGAATTCATTCGCGGCCGTCGCTCGCTGGTCGTTGCCGGCACGCATGGCAAGACAACGACGACAAGCATTGCTGCCTGGGTGATGGACCAGGGCGGACTGCAGCCCTCGTTTCTGATTGGTGGAGTGGCGCAGAACTTCGGTGTTAGCTTTCGAGTAACAAACAGCGATTACTTCATTATCGAAGGCGACGAATACGACACGGCGTATTTCGATAAAGGCCCGAAGTTTATGCATTACCTGCCGGAGATCGCGATCGTAAACAACATTGAGTTTGACCATGCGGACATTTACCCAAATCTCGATGCCGTCAAACTCGCCTTTCGACGACTGGTGAATCTTGTACCCGCAAACGGTCGCTTGATTGCCGGTTGGGACAGCCCGCACGTGCGCGAAGTCGTCCGCGATATGGGCCAGAAGTTGTTTACACAACTCGAAACTTTTGGCACGGGTGAAGATGCCAGGTGGCGCATAAGCAACGCTGATTTCTCCGGCGAGGTAAGTAAGTTCACCGTAACGCGCGAAGGCAGTCATTGGGGCGATTTTCAAACACCGCTCATTGGCGAGTTCAACCTGCTTAATTGTTTGGCCGTGATCATTGCTGCGGACGCCTGGGGAATCGATCGCAAAGGAATTCGCGAAGCGCTGGCAACTTTCAAGAATGTTCGGCGCCGGGCCGAGGTGAGAGGCGAGGAACAAGGCGTCACAGTGATCGATGATTTCGCCCATCACCCAACCGCGGTGCGCGAGACGTTGCGCGGCTTGCGAAATCGCTATCCGCAGCGTCGGCTGATCGCCGTGTTTGAGCCGCGCTCATGGTCGTCGCGCCTGGCGGTTTTTCAAAATGAATACGCCAATGCATTTGTGGATGCCGATTACGTGCTCATTGCCGGCGTATTTGATAGTGAGAAAGCGCTCGAGAAAGGTAAGACGCTCGATACGCGGCGGCTAATCGAGGACATTGCAAAGCAGAATAAGCCCGCATTTGCTCTTGTGAACGCGGCTGAAATTATTGAACATCTGCGACCGCACCTGCGCGAGGGCGACGTGCTGGCGATAATGTCGAACGGCGGCTTTGATGGAATCCACGAAAAACTTCTTGCAGCACTGAGGGAATAGCAGGCAGTAAATCGTTAGCAATAAGCATTAAAACCAAGCTCAATCGCAGAAGTTGGAGGATTTGTCATATGGGACTATGTCGATTTCCACCACCTTCTTATCCAACTTATCCAGTTTTGCAGCGCTATCTTTTGCCGCTGGCGTCGGATCGTGTTCAATGTAAAATTGAATTCCCTGGTATTCATGGACATCGGGTTGATCGCCACTGCTTTTTTCTTCGTCTCCGTAAAGCCTCAAAACATCCCTCAAGGTGCTCTGGCCGACGATTATTCCTTTGCTGCTAACGCCGTGATGCAGCTCAATTAAAAAAATTCTCTTGGTTTCATCCTTGTAGCAGTAATAAAAGGCGAGCCCCAGGTCAGCGTACTCCATTCTGTACGAATAATCGTTCTTATTGATTAGTTTGTACTTCATTCCATATCGAGCTTCGACATCGGCCGCGCTGGAAACACCTATTAATATTTCAACGATTCCGACCCCATCCTTAATGCGGCCCAATGGTGATTGAGCTTGCGAAACCGGAGTGCTGGGGGCATGAACGCAAATGACGAGGATCAGGGGCACCACTAAGAGAGTTAGACTTCGCATCAATTTTTCTCTGTTTGGTTTCCACATATTAGCGGGCTCCGCCAGTTTGATTCAGGATTGCTGTCGAGCGGCTGGAATTTTTTCTTCCGAAGCGATTAGTAGAGGTACCCGGAGAAGTTTGCCTTCTCCTGTTGTCTCAGAAACGGTTACTCGCGAACTGAGCACGCGTCTGATACGTGTAGGTAAAAACTTTGCGGCAAGCAACGCCGCGGCGCCAATAAGTTCAACCACGTCTCCGCCGCCGCTCCAATGTTCTCGCACAACCTTTGGATCCGTTCGCTCCATCAGCCTTAGCAGTGTCAGCGCGATTAGGTAAGCATCATCGACCTGACCGACAAAAGGAATCATGTCGGGTATCAAATCAAACGGAATGATTGCGTAGACGATAGCGCCCGCAAGCAGCGCTCGCTCGGTCGCCGGCACGCGCGAGTCGGTCAATAGGCGTGCGCACAGCAGCACCATGTTGGGTATGAAGAGTACTAAATTCTTTAATCGCCTTCGGGCCAGAAGTTGAGCCATGGCGCCTCCGTGTTAATTGTACGATCGTTAGTTTGCGAATCTTACGCTGGTCCTTTCCGCATCGCAAACCAACAGTTTGCGTTACACGGCTTGTCCTCTCCCGCTCTGTTCGCTAGACTCAGCAGTCTCGATCAACCCGACTCTACGCATCGTTGTTCTATGGACATCCTTGAACGAATTCGTCAACGCGCTGCCTCGCGGCCGCAACACATCGTCTTGCCGGAAGGAAACGATCCGCGCGCCGTACAAGCGGCGGCAATTTGCGCGCGCCAGCGGTTGGCGCGAATAACGTTATTGGGAGATGAAGCAACTATTCGCGAGACGGCGCAACGCGAAGGCGCAGATCTTAGCGGCGTGACCGTATTGGATCACCGCCGGGCGCCGGATTTCGAAAAAATGGTGGGCATCTTCCACGAGCTGCGCCGCGCCAAGGGACTGATGGCCGATGAAGCCCGCACACTAATGTCTGATCCGCTCTATTACGGAAACATGCTGGTGCGGTTGGGACAGGCAGACGGCTCGGTTGCCGGCGCCACCAATACAACTTCGCACACAGTTCGCGCGGCGCTTCACTGCATCGGCGTTCGTTCCGGATTCAAACTTGTATCGAGTTTCTTTTTGATGGCCTTGCGTGACAATAGTTTCGGAAGTGATGGCGCGCTGATTTATGCAGACTGTGGTGTGGTGATCGAACCATCCGCCGCGGAATTGGCCGAGATAGCGATCGCCTCGGCCGATTCGTGTCGTGCTTTGCTGGGCGCCACGCCGCGCGTTGCGATGCTTTCTTTTTCAACCAAAGGCAGCGCTAAACATAAGTTAGTAGACAAGGTCGTTGAAGCAACGCGCACCGTCAAGGCACGCGCGCCACAACTCGAGATTGATGGTGAATTGCAGGCCGACGCTGCGCTCGTGCCTGCGGTCGCCGAATCAAAGGCGCCCGGCTCGCCGCTCTCCGGTCGTGCGAATGTCTTGATTTTTCCGGATCTGCAATCGGGCAACATTGCGTACAAACTTACGGAGCGGTTGGCGGGGGCAACGGCCATTGGCCCAATTCTTCAGGGACTGGATAAACCTGCTAACGATCTATCGCGCGGTTGCAAAGCCGAGGACATTGTCGATGCGGTTGCAATAACCGCGGTGCAATCACAGGCAAGACAAGCCCGGGCATGACACGATGGATTTAGAGTTGAACCCTAGGTTGCGTTTTCCCCTCAGCCACGAGTTGGCCTCAAAAGTCATGGGCCAGATCAGGTTCGGCTTTGCCGCCTGATGTGCGGCGGTGGCTATGCCCCGCCGACAGCAATCAGATTATTTCCGGGGCTATACCCTTGGTCCGGTCTTAGCCTTTCGAATTCATTGGGCGAAAGACCGCATCAAGGGCAAGCCCAACTGTAAAAGGTACCTCTACGGCGGGGCACGCCGCCGCCGCACATCAGGCGGCAAAGCCGAGCCGCAGCAACGAAGGACTCTTGGCAAAGCTTTCAACCACTAATAGGTTGAACTCGAAACTAGTTTTAAGTAGGCAATCAGGCAACGCGAAACGCGCCAGCCTCGCATCTTAGCTCCGCAAACTTATACCCTCGAAAGGCCGTCAATTAACTTGCCAAAAAACCATGCGATTTTTACGTTGATGCTTTTGATTCTGTTTGCAACTGCTTCTATTCAGGCGCAACAAACTCCACCGCCATCGCCGACTCCGACGCCGAACACGCAGGAAGAACCCGTCCGCGTCTTTACCGAAGAGGTGCGTTTATCAGTCGTCGCGGTTGATCAATATGGCCACTACGATCCTGCGGTTGTGCCTGACGACATTCTGGTGCTTGAGGATGGCGTGGCTCAGCAGATCAGAAGCGTGCGGCACATTCCGGCGAATGTTGTGCTGGTGCTTGATACCGGAGGCGAGTTAAGCGGGCTAGGAGGACTGTCGAAAAAGACCCGTCTCACGCGAGATGTGGCTGCCGCACTGGTCAACGATCTTTCAGCGAATACCTGGATCGCGACGATGCAGTTTAATAATAAA
>DASQPM010000171.1:0-2960 GCA_035643935.1 Pyrinomonadaceae bacterium
AAACCGGCAGACATCGTTCATGCGACTCAAAAGATCGCGCGGTTCGCAGGGTTTCATGGGCCGCTTTTCAGTAACGTACTTGTCGAGGACGTAGTTCAGGCTGACAGTATCCAACTCAATGCTGGTGGCGTGAGCGGCGCGTTTGAATATTTCCAAATACGCAGCCCGGGTAGGCATTTCAATTCGAGCCCGGTAACCGAGACGCCTGAGAAACGCCTCGTCGATGATCTCATTTTCAGCAAAGCTGCTGGAGAAGACCACAAGTTGTTCGAAAGGCACCTCGATCTGGTTCCCATTACTAAGGGTCAGGAAATCGACCCTTCTTTCAAGGGGCTGGATCCAACGATTAAGCAACGAGTGGGGAGGCACAGGCTGTCTGCCAACATCATCGATGATCAGTGTCCCGCCATTGGACTTCAAATGAAACGGGGCCTCGTATACCTTCGACGTCTCAGACCAAACGAGCGCGGTATTTTCCAGCGTAAGCTCGCCGCCCACTCTTATTACCGGTCGCTCAATTTCAATCCAGCGCCGATCGTGCTCGAGGACTGAAGTCTTTTTGACAATCGCACGATGGCAGCGAGAGTCGAATATGCGAATGATGTAACCGTCAATCTCGACTGCATAAGGAATCCAAATGGAACCACCGAGAGCGGCGTTGATCCTTTCAGAGACAGCCGTTTTACCGGTGCCAGGCAGGCCTGTGAGGAAGAGCGACGAACGCGAGTTAATCACGCAGCCGAGTGTTTGCAGCAACGATTCGGGAAGCACCAGGTCGCTAAAAGCGGCGCGCACGGTCTCGATTGAAGCGGGCTGGGATGGCCCTGCCTGTAGCCGCACCATGTGCGAATAGTCAGCTAGCGACACGGGCGCCGGTCCGCGATAACCGTTTTGCGATTCCATGCGTAGCAGACATTCCCAACCTTGATCGAGCATGGCATAGCGGGTGGCGCCGGGCTTGCTCTGCAACCGCATCTCAATCAACTTGTTCCGGTAAAGACGGTAGAGAATCTCCTCCGTCAGTGAGCACGGAAGCTGCAGCCGCTCGGCAACGGCCGCGGAGTTCACTTCCGGTAGTTCCGCAACGCTCTTAAGCGCGAGGTCACGCAGGAGCGCTTCAGAAACGCCCGCCTCTTCGAGATCCTCGGGGATTGGAGGGCCGAGACTTTCAATTTCCGCACGTGTTAGAAAGCTCAGGTGTCCCATGGTTTACTCCGGGTCTTGGCGTCGGGAAGTTGCATCCGCGCACGGGTCAGTTTCTCACTTGTATCCGGTGGTGCGTTAGGAAGCAGGAAGCGGGCTAACGCGTACAACAACGGAGTCCTGCCCGTTCCTGGTTGATGGATATTTGCGCTCCCGGACGAGTCGAATCGCTGAGGCTTCATAAGCCTCCATTCCGCGACGATGGTTCGTCACTGAGGCGTAAGTAATGCGTCCGTTTTGGACTTCTATTGCGACCGTGATGTCCTGCGCACCGAAGGTGCTCTGTTGGGCTTTGAGTTTTGCCGCTTCGTAGTGTTTTAACGCTTCCTCTGAACGCCCGGCGATTTCGAGTCTATTGGCGACATTTACGTGGCCAGTGATCTCGCCACCGGCGCGGGCAAAGTTCTTGTAGGCATCATCAAACTTGCCCCTCTGCGATTGCGCGAGTGCGAGGTTGTTCAAGATGAGCGGATCATTAGGCGACAACTTTGCGGCACGTTTGAAATACTTTGTGGCGTTTTCGTAATCGCCATTTTCGTAGAGGAAATAACCAAGGTTGTTGAGGTTCTGCGGATCGTCCTTATTAATGCGCAGAGCAGTCTCAAACGATCGCTGCGCTAAATCGCTGAGCCCCTTTCGCCAATAAGCCACCCCCAGAAGAGTGCTGGCTTCGCTTAGTTTGGGATTTGCCGAAGCGGCCATGGACAATTCGCCGATCGCGCCGTTCAAGTCATTGCTGTTGAGTAGGGCGCGACCTTTCTCAAGGTGGTCCAGCGCAACTGTGTCGAGCGCGTCCGCTGAATTTGTCGCTCCAGTAGTCGCCATCCCGGAACTACCCGGCGTATTCCCATTGGAGCTTACTTCTGCGGCCGGTGTGGTGTTGGTGGTTTGCACGCCGGGGACACTTTCAAATCTCTGCGCATCCTTTTCTGAAATGCGCTCGAGTTTGACTCTATTTTTCTTGCCGCCGCCGAACAGTCTGCCGATTGCCTTAAATGGCGCCTTGAGCGCACCCAGGAAGCTATTGCCGCGCCCTTCCTGCGCCTCGCTGGAAAGCATCTGGTTGTCAGATGAATTCATCATCAGCCACTGCGCCTGAGTCATGATGATGCCGTGTACAGTTTGGAACGGCTCGACGGCAGCAACCATGGCGACGGTTATGCACAAAACTATCAGGGTGCGTTTCAACATGAGAAGTCTCCCTCCATCGCGATGCTCCTTACTTCGAGAGCAGATCAATCAGGTTAAGCGCGGATGGCGCCAGGATCATTGCAATAATGACCGGGAACAAAAATACAGTTAAGGGAATGAGCAACTTCAACGCAGCTTTCGCGGAGGCCTGTTCGGCACGTTGGCGTCGTTTGGTTCTCAAAGAATCAGCAAAGACCCTTACCGCCTTCCCGATCGATGAACCAAAACGGTCAGCTTGAATCAACAACGCCACGAAGCTGCGAATATCATCAACGCCGGTTCTTTCAGTAAGGTTACGCAATGCCTCTTCTCGACTCCGTCCCAGTCGAATTTCCAGATTGACGAGGTCAAACTCGTGATTCAAATCCGGGTGCACCGTCTTCAGCTCTTCGCCGACGCGATTCAAGGCCGCGTTTAGTCCTAAGCCGGCCTCCACGGCGATAACCATCAAATCGAGTGCGTCGGCAAGACCCCAGGCGATGCGCTGCTTGCGACGAGTGATCATGTTAAGGAGCACTAAACGAGGCACGTAAAAGCCGATCGCGGCTGCCAGCACGCCCCAGATT
>DASQPM010000172.1:0-2892 GCA_035643935.1 Pyrinomonadaceae bacterium
AGCAAAGGCGCGATCTGAAGCGGTGTCCGCATGCAACTCGATGCCACCACCAGTGCGCCATGTGTCGTTCAAACGAAAGCCGGGACCTGTTCCAATCTCAACATCGCCTACACCGATTGCCTCAGCGTGATCTGATGCTTCATCACTTCGGTGATAAACAAGAGGCAACTTGAAACGTATGCCCCAGTCTTGCCAGTCACTGATAGGCCAGCCCCACAACGCCGCTAGCGTCGAAGTCCCTTTTTCGGCATCATCTTTGAAGTGACTCCAATCTAAGCCCAGCGAGACACGGTTGCCGATGATCGTCTGATCATTTAGCTGTTTTAATTGCTCTGCCGCTACCCGATCAGTGGAGGATTCAATTGCCGATAAGCTATCGAAGGCAAATAACACCAGCGTAACAAGCAGAAATGACCTGAAGAATTCCGAGAACGTAAGACAGCACACAAGTATCCTATGATGTTGTTGTTGGCAGTGACGAGCTACGAGGAAGAGAACTTTGACGCGGCCCGCGCTTAGGTCGTATCTTTGGCGATATGGGCCAACGCGTTCATCATCGGCTCGCTGGGAATTCGGATCATACCCGCAAATGGGTAGTCCAGTTCGAGGATTATCAGAACGGCGCAGGCCACTGAGAACGCGCCGGCGACTAGGGCGAGAGTGCTTGTAGCGTTCGCAGGTGCCAGCAGGCTAAAGCCAAAGAAGATCACCACAAGCCATATCACGAGCGCGATCAGCAGCGGCTTTGAAACCGACGAAACCGCCTGCGCTTGCACCAGCGCGCGGAACTCGGCGAGTTGCACCATGAGAGTCGCAGCCTGCGTCTTAAGGGCGCGTTGCGTCTCATCATGCGGGGCGAGACGACTGATAGCCACATAAACGGCGTCACCAACCTGCTGGTTAGGATCTAATTGAACGGGGCGACTTCGATCGGCTGGCCACGTGTGCTGGACTCCGTCCGCGATGGCATCGCGAAGGGCGCGACGCGCGTCCATTGCTTCCGGTCCGTAAAGCTTTAGCACTCGATCAAGCAAAGTAACTTTCGCGGCCATCTGCATCACTTCAGTTCGCGCGGTGTCAAAAGAGCCTTTGGCTGAACTGATGAGTAGCCCCAGAAGTATAGCGGTCATGGTCGCGACAAGGCCCAGCGCGAGTTTCACCGCGTCTTTAGACTCAGCGTTCAGCTGCTCAGCGGGAAGGAGCCGACGCAGACGTCCACCCAGCAACGCGACACCGACCAGGCCTATAAACAAAATCAGGGCGATGACGGCAATAATCATTGTGGCATTTAGGAACTTGTTTGAGCGATAGCTGGTCTCGAGGCGCGATTGTTTTAGATGCAGACGCAGCCTACACTAGTGCTAACGTTAGAGTTTTCTTTACGGTCTTCATTTCAGGCTCTGATCTGAGTCGTTTTTTCTACAGAACAATTGAAGCTCAATTCAAGACATTAATTATGACCGCTCTTGAATTCTAATCTGTGCCCCGATTGGGCTTGACTCGGAAGGTCACGTTAACCACGATGCCGCCGAACCAAACAAGGAGAACAAAATGAAAAACTACATTCGGTTAATTGCGGCAGTACTATGCATCGGCACGTTTGTGCTGTTGGCGCCAACGTCGTCGGCGCAATCGAAAGCTGCGAAGCTTCAAGCGATATCACAGCAGCTTAATCTCACGCCAGAACAAAAGGCCAAAATTCTGCCGATCCTCGCCGACGAAGGACCAAAGGTACAGGCGATTAAGAATGACAATTCGCTCGGGAAAGTGCAGAAGATACAACAAATTAGGGCCATCCATAGCCAGACTGACCCGCAGATGAAGGCGATTCTTTCACCAGAACAGTACCAAAAATTACAGGGGATTCGCCAACAAGCGATCAAAGACGCGATTCAGACGCGCCGCGGCTAGCGATCCGATCCACGCAAGTAAACTCCATCAGTCGGTCGATCGACCGGTCGAATGCGTGCTGATTGCTTAGTTGCGGACTGCTCTCGCAAGCCGCTCCAGATATATCTGCCGTACATCGTCGGCACTCAGTTTGGCCGGACCGAGGTCGAACTCGACCTTTTCGATTGTGCCTCTGAAATACTTCGGTAGCACCTTGGCGTATTCGAATTTAGGCACTACTGGGAGGCCGTTGTCAGTACCGATGTCCATGCCTGCATAGGAGGCGAACCGGAACGGCACGGTATGCTCCATTTTAGCTTCGGCTTGCTGTTTGCCGTTGATGAAAAGCCGGCTCGTGCCACCGGTCCCGAACTCGCCGGGTTTATCGGCAGTGAACTCATAGCGCACATTGAGTTTGCCCCTCGGCAACTCATCGCGCGAACTAATGGTGTCCAGTTTCAGGCCAAGCAAGCTATAGGTGTGCTTGAGATGGCCGTTTTCCACATAGAGCGAAAAGCCGCCAAGGAAACTGGACTCAGCCACGATCACGCCCGCTATTCCGGGCCGCAATCCAAGGGCACCGGACCGGCCGGGATTGTCGAGATCCGCGCTGATGCTATACGAACGATTGTAAACGGGAGGAATCATCCCGGAGGAAATATTTTCTGTTCCGTTGTAGTAGGTGAACTTCGTCTGTTCCGGTAAACCTTTGGGAAAGCCCCACACCGTTGCCATCTCTCCGAGCAACGGCAGCACCTGATATTTTTCGGCCTCGGCCCAGAACAAGGCCGTCAGTTCGCGCACTTTGTCGGGATATTTATCCGCGACATCGTCAGCCTGTGAGAAGTCTTCGTCGAGATTATACAACTCGCACTTGTCGTTATCAGGGTTCCATTTGCCTGGCGCGAATCGCGCGAGTGTCTGTGGATCAATCTTCCAGGGTATTCGATCCAGTCGCCAGCATGCGATCCAGCCGTCCTTATACATGGCGCGATTTCCCAA
>DASQPM010000173.1:0-2773 GCA_035643935.1 Pyrinomonadaceae bacterium
TCGTTTGGGGAGCACAGGCTGCCAGCCTGTAGTTCGCGGCAGCTTGCCGCGAACATCTTTGCTTTTCTGTGGCCTATTGCTTGGTGAATGCGTTCGGCAAACTGCCGAGCGCGGCAGGTTAGCAGCCTGTGCCGCTCCCGAGAATTTGCCCGTCGCAAGCAGCTTTACCGTTCGTTTGCCGCAATTCGCGGCGTATTATTGTTCATCTCCAGCTGCGCGTTGACCTTCTCAACAGCGTCCGTCAGCGCATTGATTTGCTTTGCCTGTTCCGCAAGTCTGCGCTCAAAACTTTCCCGCTGCTGAGCGATAACGCTCTGTTGGCTCAAGACTGTGGACTTTAGCTCCTGCACGGTTTTATACTCCTTTAGAAACTCATTGAGCAACATCGCGTTGATCTGCTCGTACCGGACCGATTCGGGCTCGCCCTTGGGATTGCGTCCCACCAGATCTGGATAGACCTCGGCCACTTGCTCGGCGATCAGGCCAAAGGCAAGCGTCTGCGTGGCGTCATACTCCTTGTTGTAGCGGAAGCTGACTGGCTTGAGTGCGTAGAGCACTTCACTCGCTTTATCCATCGACTTGATGTCGTGTTTGTACCGGCGCGACGATACGTTACCGCGGCCAAGTCTGCCGTTGCTGGTTATGGTGACCGAATCCGGATCTGTCCCAACAATGGGCTGCACGTTGGAGTAGAGGTTGCCGATAAAACAACTGTTGTCCACGTTCGCGCCCAACGCGCCGATACAGATAACGTTATTGGCTGTGCTAACGCCACCACCGGCATTGAAGCCCAAGGCAATGTTACCGTCGCCGGTGCTGCTAGAGAGCGCATTATTGCCGATGGCCACGTTGCTACTGCCGATGGTGTTATTAACGAGAGCTTGAAGACCAATCGCCGTGTTGCCGCCACCATCGGTGTTGTTCATGAGTGCGTGGTAGCCAAATGCGTTGTTGGCGAAGCCAATGCCGGTGGTATTGGCGAGAGCTTGAAAACCGACAGCCGTGCAAAGACCGATTTGCTCAAGCCCCAGAGGCCCGGTTGCAAAACTCTGAAGCGCCTGATAACCCACAGCGGTATTGGCGCTGGCGACGGTGTTGCTCTCGAGCGCCTGCTGGCCGACAGCCACATTGGGGCCGACGTCCACTCCTTGGATATTTGCCAGCGTGCCGCCAGTCGTATTATTGAGAAGCGCCCTGGAGCCCGCGGCTGTATTGCCGCTGGCCGTGTTGAGTAAAAGGGCGGCAGTGCCGATGGCCGTATTTTCGGCTCCGGTGTTCAATACCAGCGTTCCCGCGCCAACACCGGTATTGAAGCTGCCAGTGGTAACGCTCTTGAGCGAAAACCAGCCAACTGCTGTGTTGGCAGCGCCAGTCGTGAGGCTCAAAAGGGCGTTTTGCCCTTCCGCCGTGCTGAAGTTCGGATAGCCTCCGTCCGGCGGGGGAACCACCGCTTGTGCCTGTGGCAAAAAAGGTAAGCAGAGAAACACGAGCGTACTAACAAGTGATCGGATTGTTGTTCTCATAGACGTGAAGGCTCTCCGAAATCACATCAACTTGTCGAGCCTAAAGCGTCACTGTTACGCATGGCAGCCGCGCCGATTAACGACCCGAGACGCGAGTTAATCTGATTGGCTGATCGTCGAAGTGCGGCGACATGTCGCCGCTTTGAAAACGCGGACACGTCCACGCACTCCAAAGTAACTAGATCAGCAGTTCGTAGGAGAGAACACTCAGGCAATAGATTGCCGCGGTTTCTACACGCAGGATGATTGGACCGAGCGTGATCGGCTGACAGCCGTGCCGACGCGCGAGCGCTAGCTCTGCGGGAGTGAAGTCACCCTCAGGCCCAACGAGCATCAATACGCTTCGAGGACGAGCACCGTGCTCGCTCGAATAGGTTTCCAAAATTCTTTTTAAGTGCTGCGCATCAGGCTGGAGCGATCCGATCAGGCGAAGATCGAATGGCTGGTCGGACGTTGAAAAGAATTCGGCTAATTTTTTCGGGGCGTGAACGCGCGGCAGCCAATTCTGGCCGCATTGCTTGGCCGCTTCGATGGCAACCTGCTGCCATTTTGTCTGTTTTTGCGAGGCGCTTTCCGAATCGAGCTGCACAATGGTGCGGTCGGAAATGATGGGTGCAATTTCGGCTGCACCAATCTCGACGGCCTTCTGCACAATGAGGTCCATGTTTTTTCGTTTTGGGATTGCCTGCCCCAGAACAATCCTGCAGCGCAGCGGCGCCATTTCCGATTCGTGTAATTTCCGCAATCGAATCTCGTGGTCGGCGAAATTCGTAATTTCTGCAGTGAGTTCGCGGCCTTCTCCGTTGAAGAGGACAAGCTTGTCTCCGGCTTGCATTCGCAGGACGTTGCGCGCGTGGTGGACCTCGGAGCCGCGTAACGCGGGTCCCCGAGGGTCCCAGTTCTCCGGCGCAACGTAGAAGCGATGCATGGGGCGGATGAAATTGATTCGCCTACGAGTAGTCTGCCGCGATAAGCGAGTTTAGCGACAACACGTTTTGGAACGCATTGCTAATAAGCAGCTCTACGTCGCGTTGTTTCAAAGCGGCGAGCAAGCGTTCTGTAGGAATGTTTCCAACTAGCGCATCCTGCGCGAACGGGCATCCACCGAGGCCGCCGATAGCTGAATCAAAACGGCGGCAGCCGGCGTCATACGCGGCGAGTACCTTCGATTCAGCTTGCGCGGGCGCGCTGTGCAGGTGCACGCCGATGTCGCGGTCGGGGTACTCACTTGTCACTGATTCAAACACACT
>DASQPM010000174.1:0-4637 GCA_035643935.1 Pyrinomonadaceae bacterium
CATTCTGCCTGGTGCTGGTTCCCTGGACCATTCGCAACCATCGCGTGTTCCACCTCTTTCAGCCGCTGGCGCCGGCGCATGCTGAAATGCCCGGTGAGTTTGTCCCGCGCGGATATCTGGCCTGGCTGCGCACCTGGATCGACGATGGGCGTTACATTGGGCCAGTGCTTTGGGCACTCGACGAATCCCCAATCAAAATTGCTGACATCCCGGATCGCGCCTTTGATTCCACTGAAGAGAAACAGCGCGTAGCCGCGTTGCTCGATAAATACAACCATCCGGTCGATGAACAATCGCAGAACGCCCGCAATGCGCAATCGCAAGCATCGCCATCGCCCCCGGACAACCAGGCGGAAGCAGACGAGCAAGATAAATCCAACGGCAACGCTAACGACAACTTGAACGACAACGCAAATGACAACAGTGAAGAAGCGGACTCTGGTAATCAGAACGACGAAGACAATGCAAATGGCAACGATGAAGCAGACGAGAATGATCAGGCTGATGAAAACTCGACCGCTAATCAGGCTTCAACTCAAGCTGTTGAGATGACGCCGGAAATCGATGCGGGTTTTGCGCAGATCGCGGCTGAACGCAAAGCGCGCCATCCGTTTCGTTACTTTCTCTGGCTACCGTTCAAGCGTGGGCTGTCGCTGTGGTTTAATACTCATTCGCATTACTATCCTTTCGAAGGCGAGTTGCTGCCGCTCAGTGATCTTGATTACGACATTCATCAACAATACTGGCTGCCGCTTTTTGCCGGACTGACTTTTGTTTACACGCTGCTTGGAGTGGCAGGAGGATGGTTCCTGTGGAGTTCCGGCTTGTTCGCGGCACGGCGTTGGTTGCTACTGGCCGCGCTTATGATCCTTTTCCGAGTAGGCTTCTTCTCTACCTTGGAAAATCCCGAGCCGCGCTACGTTGTAGAAGTGTTTCCGTTTTTGTCGGTGCTGGGTGGGATTGCCCTGGTCCGTCTTATTGAGATCAGTAGGACCAGCCCGAAAAAGCTATTTTCTAATTGACCGGATCGTTTGTCTGGCAAGAAATTGTTTTAGACCGCCGGGAACAATTGCACGCAGCAGCGCATGGGCCACACGGCTCGGCACCAGCACTCCGTGTTGCACCAACGCATACTCACTTTCCCACCAGTTGGGCACAAACTTTCCTTTGAATCGTCGCAGGCCTTCAAAGCTATAAAACGTTTTCAATGGTCTTGATGCCGAACGCAAGGCGCGTTCGATGACCGGATGATCGTGCGTTGAAATATCGTCGTCGCCGTCCTCCGCGAGTGGTGCGGTTCCCAGTGTGGCCAGCGCCGCGCCCGATTCTTTGAGATGTCTTAGTGCTTCTGTGACCAGTAAGTCAGCCGTGCCGGTGGGAGCGTCGGGTGCGCGCAAGACATCTTCCAGATACCAGCCATCGCGAGCTGGAATGGGACTGGCTGCAATCAGACCCACCAGTTGTTTGTTGCTGTCGCGCGCAACAAATATTTTCTTTCGCTCAGCGCTGGCAAAAGGATCAAGTGCCAGCAACCAGCCAAAGCTTGCCGCCGCTCGACGCGACTTTAGCCATTGCAAACAAAGATCCGCAATTTCTTTCCTGAACGCAGAGTCAAAGTTCTCCACCAACTCCACGCTCACGCCCTCGCGTGCTGCTTTGTTGACGCCGGCGCGCAGGTGCTTCGCTGAATTTCCGCGCGGCTGCCACTTCTGTAAATCAAAATACGGTGCGGCGCCGATCTTGATTGCTGTTAAGCCAAGTGTGATTGCTTCGCGCGCAAAGCGATCGGTGGCAGGCACGAAGGCAGCAATCCGCTTTGCTTTCGAGGCTGCCGCCATGAAGCCGATTACCAATAATTTGATATCGTCCTTATGGGCCAGCGGGTCGCCAGCGGCCAGCCAAACGCGTCCGAATTCGCCATAGATAATTGCGCCATCTATGCCAGGCATGGACCAGGTCGCGGCACCGGGCGCGATGCTTACGAGCGAGTGTGCGTTGTAGCCGTAAAGCGTTTGCAGGCGTAGTAAATTGTCAGTCGGATCTAACGCTGGCGCGCGCCGCGCGCCACCGCGGATTACTTGCACTTTCAGCCTTACATAGCGAGCGCCGTAGCCCGCACCACCGCCGGCCGCCAGCCACCAAATGTCACGTATAGGAATGTGTGGGTGAATTAGCACGTCTTACGAAGAAAAGAATGTATAAGCGTGCCCACTTGGTTGCTGGACGCGCTCGAAGAGTTGCAAGCCAACCAAAAAGCTAAGGTTTAGGCGTAACTGGCGGCGTGGCTTCGGGAACCTGTTCCGAAGGCAACACGCGCGCTGGTTCAGGCTTATCGGGAGAAGTATGCAGATGAATGGCTTTCCAATCTTTTCCTAATCTCTTGAAAACCAAAGTCATTCGGCCCGTCGCCGTTTCCGGAGTTCCTTTGTAAGTTTGCGACTGCGTCCAAAGACAAGTCACTATTGCGCCGTCGCGGCCCAACATGGTGATCGAGACATCGCGGACGTCCAGCTTGACGTCTTTCACGTCGGCGTAAGAACTTTCTCGGTTCTTCCGCATCTGATCCCAACCGCGGGTCACGGTTCCGTTGTTATTGAACAGAATCAGGCGCGAAAAATTCAAATAAACGTTTGCTACGGCTTTCGCATCAGCGTGGCGAATACCATTCAGCAGCGCGTTGAAAGCGGCGATGACACTCTGCGAGCCGGGCGTTTCACTTCCGGTAATTTTCGGTTTCACTTCCTTGCGACGAGCGGCCGGCGCAGTAGGCGCGGGTTGCTGCACATTAGTGGTTGTTGTTTGGCGTGCAGGAGTCCTTGCCGGAGCCGGTGTGCCGGTGGTGCGCGGACGAATCGTGGGAGAAGAATTTGTGTTCTGCGCCAGGGCTGCGGAGGTTGCCAGAGTCAAAACTAAAACGCTAAAGATCATAAGACGAATTTTCATAAGTGCTCCTGTTAATAAGAATCTCATTTCGTAGATTATCAGCTACGGCCAACTCGCAAATTACACATCACCCAGCGCGTTCATCGCGTCGAACCATGGTACTCCACTGCGGAGTCTTTCAACAGAACGCTTTTGCCCGAGAAGCGCGAAAACTTCAAACATCGAAGGCCCGACCGCCTGACCCGTCAACATGGTTCGCGAACCATTGATTAGCAAACCTGCTTTCACACCAGTTTCTTCAGCAAAACCACGAAGCGCGGCTTCGGCAGTGTCGTGCGTAAACGTATCCAACTTTTCCAGACGATCGGCAAGCGCCGGCAAAAGCTCTTTAAGTCTGGGTTCTTTCCGAAGGTTCTTGTTAATCGCTGCCTCATCGAAATCAAAGTCATCGGAAAAATAAGCGCGGCCTTGTGCAGAAAAATCCTTCAAGGTATGAAAGCGCTGGCGAATCAACTCCACGGTTTTCACAAACCAGTCGCGATCGTCTTCCTCGTATTCTTCCCGCCAAAGCTTGTTGAAACGCAACTCGGCTTTGATCATCGGCAGCAAATCAGCTACCGGCATCGTGCGCACGTACTCCGCGTTCATCCACAATGCTTTCTCATCGGTCCAGTGGCGCGGATCGTTTTCTTGAAAATTGAAGACTGCCGGCGAGCGGTGAATGTGTTCCAGCGAAAATTCCTGGATCAATTCGTCGACAGATAAAACTTCCTTGCCATCCGCCGGGGCCCATCCCAGCAACGCCAGAAAGTTGCGGAACGCCGCCGGCACAAAGCCACGGTCGCGATAGGTAGTTAACGAAACTACTTCGCCGTGTTTCCTTTTGGAAAGCTTTCCCTTGTTCGGCGCCAGAATTAACGGCAAATGCGCAAAGTGTGGCAAAGGCACCCCCAGCGCTTCGTAAAGCAGAATTTGCTTGTGTGTGTTGGTCAGGTGGTCCTGGCCGCGGATGACATGCGTGATGCCCATTTCGATGTCATCGATTACTACCGAAAGGTTGTAAAGCGGATGGCCGTCCGATCTGAGCAACACTAAATCTTCAATTTCAGAATAATCGCGTTCTTGTGGTCCATAAACGATATCGTGAAAGTGCGTCTTGCCCTCGCGCGGAATTTTCAGACGCACGGCAAAAGGTTCGCCTGCTGCGGCGCGCTTGTCTGACTCAGCGGCAGCCAAATCCCGAAAAGGATTACTGCGGTGGTCCACGCCTTCCGCGGCATGCGCGCGCGCGCGATCGGCGATGCCTTGTTTCACAGTCGCGTCGTTACGCTCCGCTTTCGGTGTAAAGTCGCGATAGGCCCTTCCTTCTGCGACCAGTTTGTTGGCCGCGGCGCGATGCTTGTCAGCGTTCGCAGATTGAAAAACTAATTCTTCGTCGTAAGACAATCCCAGCCAGGCGAGGCCATCGATGATTGAACGCGTCGATTCTTCGGTCGAACGCTGCAAATCGGTGTCTTCAATGCGCAGCAGAAACTTACCGCCCAGTTTTTTTGCGTAGAGCCAGTTGAACAGCGCCGAGCGCGCCGCGCCGATGTGCAGATAGCCGGTTGGAGATGGAGCGAAACGAACACGAACTGGCATAAGTAAAAAGGCAAAAGGTAAAAGGCAAAAGTAATGAGGCCGCAGCCATTTCTTTGCCTTTTACCTTTTTACTTTTGCCTTGAAAACTGGCGGAGATGACAGGATTCGAACCT
>DASQPM010000175.1:0-14811 GCA_035643935.1 Pyrinomonadaceae bacterium
TGCGGAAGGGCTCGCCGCCAGCAACAACTGGGTTGTAGACGGCAAACATACGGTGACCGGAAAGCCGCTGCTTGCCAACGATCCTCATCTCGCGCCGTCGGCGCCCTCGATCTGGTACATGGTCCATCTTAGTGCGCCCGGCGTGCGCGTTGCAGGGGTCACTGCGCCCGGGCTGCCCGGAGTCGTCATTGGCCACAACGACCAAATCGCCTGGGGCTTTACCAACTTCGGTCCCGATGTGCAGGACCTATACGTCGAACAATTCGATCCGGCCAACCCGCGGCGCTACAAAACGCCGTCGGGTTGGAGCGATGCGACGATCCGTCGTGAAGAGATTAAGGTGCGTAAAGGTTTTACCGACTCAAGCGCCGACACGGTTACGTTGGATGTGGCAGTAACGCGGCATGGACCAATCGTGTTCGAAAAAGATGGCAAGCGTTATGCATTGAAGTGGACCGCGCTTGATCCCAAACTGAACAACCCCGATTCGACTTATTCACTAAACCGCGCGCGCAACTGGAAAGAATTCAACGCCGCGCTGCGTTCCTTTACCGCGCCTACGCAGAACATCGTTTATGCAGACAGTGCCGGACACATTGGCTATCACGCCGCCGGTGTGGTGCCGATTCGGAAGTCCGGCGATGGCAGCGTTCCGTATGATGGCGCAACCGATGCAGGCGAATGGACCAGTTATATTCCCAGTGACAAAATGCCAACAGTGTTCGATCCGCCAGCAGGAATCATTGTTACCGCGAATCAAAGAATCGTGGGCACTGATTACCCTTACTTCCTTACGCACGTGTGGGCGCAGCCTTATCGCGCGCGCCGGATTTTCGATCTCTTAAGTCAAACGCCGAAACTTAGTGCCAACGATTTTCGCCGCATTCAAGGAGACGTTTATTCAATCGGAAACGTGCTGTTTGCCAAACAAATCACAAAAATAATGGGCGACCAGTTGAAACCGGAGGAAGCGCCCCTGGCTGCAGCACTTGCTGCTTTTGAGAAATGGGATGGACGAATGGATGCCGATTCACACGTAGCGCCGATTCTCGCGCAAATGCGCGTTGCCTTTCGCACAAGAGTGTTGAATGCTGCACTGGGTAACGAGCTCGTGAAGATCTATGCCTGGCCCAATTTTGATACGACGATAGATCGCTTTATAACTGAACAACCAAAAGAATGGCTGCCAAAAGAATTCGCGAGCTATGCGGATCTGCTGCGAGCTTGTTTTGAAGACGCGCAAAAAGTATTGACTAAAAATCTTGGTGATGACGAATCGAAGTGGACCTGGGGCGAGATGGTCAAGGTGCGTTTTTCGCATCCGCTGGCCAGTGCTCCGCTGGTGGGTCTGCAGTTTACGATTCCTCCCATTCCGCAAAACGGCACCGGCGGTTTGGCGGCCACACCCAACGTCGGCGCTGCCGTCTCAATGCGCATGATTGCCGACCCGAGCGATTGGGACAAGACCCAGCATGGCATCACGCTCGGCGAATCAGGACTGCCTGCGACTGCTCATTGGAGCGATCAACTTGCCGATTGGCGCGCGGTCACGCCTCGCGAGTTTCCTTTCAATGAAGCCGCAATCGCGAAGGCAACCAGGACGACGGTGGTGCTGACACCGAAGAAGTAAAACGTGGTTGAGACAAAGAACGAAGCGTGGCGCGTTTTCTGTGCGATTGAACTGCCTTCATTAGTCTGCGAGAAAATCTCTGAACATATAACACGATTGCGTGCAGCGGTCCCCGGTTCGCCTGCGAGCTGGGTCCGTGCTGATAACGTTCACCTCACGCTGAAGTTCGTCGCTGAGATTCCAGTTGGTCAGGTCAACGATCTGTCACAAGCCGCCGCCAATGTAGTCGCAGGTTTTCCATCTTTCAATATTGGAATTGGGAACGCCGGCTCGTTTCCCCAGCATGGCACTCCACGCGTTTTATGGATCGGCGTCGATGATTACGCGGGAAAGCTGGCGCAGCTACAGGCGAAGCTTGACGAAGAGAGCCGGCGATTTGGTTTTGAGAAGGAAGTGCGCCCTTTTAATCCGCATCTGACGATTGCACGCCTGCGCAAACCACAGCGCGCGCGAGCGCTGGCGCTTGCTCATAAGCAAATGGGATTTGCTTCGACCGAAGTTAGCGCAAGGGAGTTGGCGGTGATTCGCAGTGAATTGAGCAGTAAGGGATCGAACTATACCGTGATCTCGCGACACGCCCTATCCGGTAAACTTTAAGGAAGCTCTGAACAAGTGGTCAACTCCTTGGAGTGCGGCGGCCCGGCGCCGCTTTGGTCCGCGGCGACTAGTCGCCGCATCGTTGAATCAACTCAAGCAGGCGCGGTCGTGACAGGTCGCGACTGGCCAAAGCGCTGCCAGGCCAGCGCACTCCAAAGAGTTGTCGCTTACACTTGATCAGAGGTTCCTTTAGTTTGTCGCTCGTTCGCAATCCAAGAGGCACGACAAACTGAAGTTTGTCGGCATTGTCGGACATTTCGAACAGATTACCGTAGCTCTCGCGGCCTTGGCGGTGGCGCAGATGCGGGCGGCTCTTCGCCGCTCGTCTGGCCAGTCTGCCCCAGCACTTCCTTAATCGCTCCCACGCTCGAAAGCATCGCCGAAGTTTCCACCGGCATGAAAATCACTTTCGAGTTGTTCGTCCGAGTCATGTCGCGCAAGCTTTCAATGTAGCGAGTGGTAATTAGATACTGCGCGGGATTGCCGTGTTCGTGCATCGCTTCGGCAACCAGCGCGATTGCCTGAGCTTCACCCGCGGCATTTCGCTGTCGCGCTTCGGCCGCACCCTCGGCCGCGAGAATAGCCGATTGCTTTTCGCCTTCAGCACGCGTGACCGCCGCCTGCTTTTCACCTTCCGCGCGCGTAATTGCGGCTTGGCGATCGCCTTCCGCTTGCAGCACCAACGCGCGCCGGTTGCGTTCCGCAGTCATCTGCTTCTCCATCGTGATGCGCACGTCTTCCGGCGGATTGATGTTCTTCACGTCGACGCGCGTGACTTTCACGCCCCACTTGTCCGTCGCTTCGTCGAGAATGATTCGTAGTTTCGCGTTGATCTGATCGCGTTGCGACAGCGTGTGATCGAGGTCCATGTCGCCCATCACCGCGCGCATGCCGGTAATGGTCAATTGCACAATACCGCCAACCAGATCATTCATTTCATAAACAGCTTTGACCGGATCGGTTATTTGCCAATACACAACGGAATCAACGTGAATGGTTACGTTGTCCCGAGTGATAACTGGTTGCGGCGGCAGGTCGATGTATTGTTCGCGCAAATCGATTGAGGTTATGCCGGGCCGCGCGTTGGTCCAATAGACCGCGCGCGGTCTGTCGACAAAAGGCCAGAGAAAGTTTAGTCCGCTGTTCGCCACAAAACTAAACCGGCCGAGACGCTCGACCAACATCACAGTCGCCTGCGGCACGATGCGGATAGTCTTTATGGCGATCACCAGCAGCACAATGGCAATGAAACCAAAAAACAGGAAGGCGACGGCAGTGGAAAGAGGATCCATAAACGAACTCCTGATTTCAAATTGTGCGTTCAGGTCAAACGAGCTTTGGACAGAAACTATATCGGATCGGTTGCGTGTCCGACAAACCTCAGCTGAGGCAGGTCAATCAAGAAAGCGGGTCTTGCAGAACCGCGTCTATGAAGCAGGCGTGCGAGTCAAGCAGAAAATAAGTAAAGCTTCGCCTAACGCGCGACCGCACAGTCGGCGTCGATAACTACTTTGGCTTTTAGTCTGCGTTAGCATTTCAGTAGAACTCAGTACTTCGACCCCTGCTTGTTCGTGACGCAGTTTCCCTCATTTAGCATCAAGCGGTAGCGACCGGATGCAGGCATTTATTTTTTGGAGTGCGGCGGCTAGACGCCGCTTTTTGACTCTCGATAAAAAAGCGCTGTCAAGCCAGCGCAGTCCAAAGGGTTGAGTGCCAGCATCCGGTCGCTACCGCTCGCGGTTCTGCACCAATAGGAAGCGAACCTAGGCTTCGTCGATGGAGGGCGGCTGCCAATCACCCAAGGTCTGCTCGATCATGGCGGCGGCGGCGAGAATAGTTTGCTCGGCGGATGGTCGCCCCACAATCTGAACCCCAATCGGCAGCCCTTCTGGTGATCGTCCCACCGGAACCGTTACTACGGGCAAGTCGAACACATTGAATGCCTGACAATAACTGAATGCGCGAAAGGTGCTTACCGTCTGGTCAGCCGCGGTTAACTTATGCGTCCCGTGGGCAAATGCGGGCGTTGCACCGACCGGTGCAATCAGCAAAGGTGTATCTTTCATCCACCCGAGCAACTCATCGCGCAGTTTGTCCCGTTCCATCCACCAACCGATGTATTCATCCAGCGTTGGCGGTTTTTCATCATGCGCTTTTGCCAATCTCCAGCGCACAAAGTCGCCACCCTGGTCTTCGTGATTTTCGTAAACTTCACGAAGTTGGACTACTGAAGCGCGTGAAAACAACTTGAGCCAAAGATCATGCCCTCGTTCTATCCCGGGAGGTTGACGTTCACCAACTACCAAACCCGCTTCCAGCAAGGCGCGCGCGGCAGTCTCAACTGCAAAACGAGTTTCGCTGGTCACCGGCGACACGGCATCATCGGAGTACCAGGCAACAGCTTGGTCCGCTAATTGATTAGCCTCAAGTTGGGGCGTTGAACTTTCCGATAGGACAGTGAAAAGCAGTTGAAGATCTTCCACGCGTCGCGCCATTGGACCAATCGCCGCACCCAATGAATATGGACCAGTGTTCGGCGGAAATTGTCCCTCGCCCGGCACCGCCGCCACCGTCGGCTTCAAAGCAACAATGCCGCAAAAGTGCGCGGGAATTCGAATCGAGCCGGCTAGATCAGTTCCCAGTCCGCACGGCGACATGTAACTCGCAATCGCGGCTGCTTCTCCACCACTCGAGCCGCCGGGCGTAAGCGAACCGTCAAGCGGATGGTTCGTACGACCAAAGACGCGATTCTCCGCCGTGTATTCCATGGCCATCTCTGCTGGGTTTGTCTTGCCAAGAATGATCGCTCCAGCTTTTTTCAGACGAGCTACGGCGGGCGCATCCATCACAGGAACAAAGTTTTCTCGCATCAGGGAACCACTGGTGGTTCGAATTCCAGCGGTTTCGATTGTGTCTTTTATTGTTACCGGTAAGCCGTGCAAAGGACCGAGCCCCTCGCCACGCATAACCGCGGCTTCTGCTTCCCTTGCCCGCTCAATCAAATCCGACGCGATAGTGACGATTGCATTTAGTTTGGGATTGAGTTGATCGATGATCGCCAAGTGCGCTTCCATTACTTCAACGGGTGAAACAGAATGATTTGAGATTAGCTTAACGAGCGCGCTGGCGGAGTATGAAGTAAGTTCAGACATTCGAGTTTGGCTTTTCTCAAAGTTGTTCATATAATTTCGCTGCTCTGAAAAAAACCGATCACAACTTGCCTGAGTCAGGATCACCGATTTTGACTGTTGATCCAAGATCCAAAGGAGTGCGTTCTTGGCGATCAAGTTGAGCAGGACTTTCGTTCTGCGCAAACTCCATCAGTTGTCCGGTATTATGCCGCTCGGTATCTTTTTGTTGGAGCACTTTTATACAAACTCAAAAGCTCTTACCGGACCAGCCGACTTTAACAACGCCGTCAAAGACCTGCAGTCGATTCCCTACATCCTGTTTGTTGAAATCGGCGGAATCTTTATACCGCTCATCTACCACGCCGTCTATGGTCTGGTAATCACGGTTGAAGCGCGGCCCAACAATCTTGCTTATCCATATTCGCGTAACTGGTTCTATCTAATTCAGCGCATCACGGGAGTGATTCTGTTTTTCTTCATTACTTTTCATGTGCTCAATTTCCGGTTTGGTTTGATACCGGGTTTGAACACGACCTCCGTTGCCCATAGCCCGCAACTGGCGTTCGATATTGTCTCGCATGAGTTTCGCATTATTCCCATCTTTATTGTTTATATGATCGGCATCACGGCAACTGTCTGGCATCTGGCAAACGGCATCTGGCTATTTATGGTTGACTGGGGCATCACCATCGGCGAGCGCGCGCAGCGATTGACCGGCTACGCCTGCATCGCGTTTGGCGTTGTCCTGCTGCTGGTTGGCATTAACGCCGCGATTGCCTTCATTCGTCCAGGCGGTTTGTTGGGAGGAATTCTTTAAGGTATGGCGATAGGCGGCATCAAGATCGCAATCGTAGGTGGCGGCCTCGCTGGCCTGGCGGCGGCAATGCGCATCGCCGAAGCCGGACATGCGGTCGATCTATTTTCTGTCGTGCCGGTGAAGCGCTCGCATTCTGTGTGCGCTCAGGGCGGCATCAACGGAGCCGTAAACACAAAAGGCGAGGGCGATTCCACCTGGGAACACTTTGATGACACCGTATACGGCGGCGACTTTCTCGCCAACCAACCACCGGCGAAAGCCATGTGCGAGATGGCGCCATCGATCATCTATTTGTTCGATCGCATGGGCGTGCCGTTCTCGCGCACCAGTGAAGGCCTGCTTGATTTTCGTCGCTTTGGCGGAACTAAACATCACCGCACGGCATTCGCCGGCGCCTCAACCGGTCAGCAACTGCTTTATGCACTCGATGAGCAGGTGCGACGTTATGAAGTAAACGGCAAAGTGCGAAAGTTTGAGCACTGGGAAATGCTGTCGCTGGTGCTTGACGATGCGCAGGTGTGTCGCGGCCTGATTGCGATGAACCTGCAAACGCTCGAACTCAAAGCGTTTCCTGCGGACGCGGTGATTGTTGCGACTGGTGGACCAGGGTTGATCTTCGGCAAGTCAACCAACTCGATGGTTTGCACAGGCAGCGCTGTGGGTGCGTGTTATCAACAAGGCGCGAAATACGCCAACGGCGAATTCATCCAGGTGCATCCCACCTCGATTCCTGGCGAAGACAAGTTGCGCTTGATGTCGGAATCAGCTCGCGGTGAAGGCGGACGCGTATGGGTGCCGCGCCAAACCGGCGACACACGCTCGCCCACTTCAATTCCAGAAAAAGAGCGCTGGTATTTTCTTGAAGAAAAGTATCCAGCTTACGGAAACCTTGTGCCGCGCGATATTGCGACGCGGGAAATTTTTCAGATCTGCATTGAAGGCAAAGGTATCGGGCGCGAGAACCAGGTTTATCTCGATCTCACGCATATCCCGGCCGAGACCTTGGATCGAAAATTGGGCGCTATCCTGGAAATTTATGAAATGTTCGTAGGCGACGATCCGCGCCACGTGCCGATGCGGATATTTCCAGGGGTGCACTATTCGATGGGCGGCTTGTGGGTCGACTTTGATCAGCGCACCAACATTCCCGGTTTGCTCGCGGCTGGCGAATGCGACTATTCCATCCATGGAGCCAATCGTCTTGGCGCTAACTCGCTGGTGAGTTGTGTTTACGGTGGCTTTATCGCGGCGCCAGCGGCAATTCAATACGCAACCGGCGTTGAGCGCAATGGCTCGAATGGTTCACGCGTCTACGATCAGGAGTTAAAGAAGCAGCAGGAAATCAATGAGGCGTTGATTAAGCAAAGCGGGAACGAGAACCAGTACATGCTTCATCAGGAGATGGGCAAATTGATGACCGACAATGTCACGGTCGTGCGCTATAACGAAAAGCTTAAGGCGACTGACAACAAACTGCTTGAGCTGATGGATCGGTACAAACGCATCTCGATCAACGATTCAAACCTCTGGGCCACGATGGCTTTGCCTCACGCGCGACACCTGGACAACATGCTCGAGCTGGCGCGCGTGATCACACTGGGCGCCCTGAACCGTAATGAGTCACGAGGCGCGCACTACAAACCGGAGTTTCCCGAGCGCGATGATGAAAACTTTTTGAAGACCACGATTGCCGAGTATTCAGGTGAAGGACCGGTTATCTCTTATGACGCGGTTGACATCTCGCTGATTCCGCCGCGCAAACGTGATTACAGCAAAGCGAAGCAAGAGCCTAAACATAATCCGCCGGTGGCCCGACCAGCGGCACCGGCTCAACGAACTTAGTTGAATTAGATGCTTAGTGGTCGCTGAGCATAGAGGCACAGACACGGAGAATGACTCAAGACAGAAAATCTCAGCGTTGGGAAGGGTGGCTTGCCCCCGCTCGCGTTGAATGCCATTCCAGGAGCGGCGGTAAACCACCCTTCCCAACTGCGCAGTTTTAATTTGAGCGGTTCCACTTATGTCGACACACGTGCAAAGCGTAAAACCAAATCGCGTTCCGCCGAAGACAGTCGAGATTCACATTCGCCGGCGCGCTAATCCCGACTCGCCTCAGTACTGGGAACTTTTTGAACTGCCCTATCGTCCGAACCTCAACATCATTTCCTGTTTGATGGAGATTCAAAAGAACCCGGTTACCAAAGAAGGCAATCCCACCACGCCACCTGTTTGGCAGATGAATTGTCTCGAGCAGGTTTGCGGTATCTGCACCATGGTCATCAATGGTCGCGCGCGCCAATCCTGTTCTGCACTCGTCGACGACCTCGAACAACCAATCAAGCTCGAGCCGATGTCCAAGTTTCCAAACATTCGGGATCTGGTGGTCGATCGCTCGCAAATGTTTGATCATCTCAAACGTGTTAACGCCTGGATTGAACTCGACGGTACGCACGATCTGGGACCCGGCCCACGCATGGACCAGGATGACGTGCAGGAACGCTACGCATATTCGCGTTGCATGACCTGCGGCTGCTGTCTCGAAGCCTGCCCGCAATACGACGGCGACAATTACATCGGCCCGCAGGCGATTGCGCAGGTGCGACTTTTCAACATGCATCCGAGCGGTAAGATGACGCGTGACGAGCGACTGGAAGGAATAATGGGCGAAGACGGCATCACCAACTGCGGCAACGCGCAGAACTGCGTCAAGGCTTGTCCAATGAGTATTCCGTTAACGCGCGCTATTTACGAAGAGAACCGCGAGACCGTCGTGCACGGATTGTTTGGTTGGTTGAAGGGTTAGAAGTCTCACTTTTTCTTTAATTCGTCTTCCGGCGCACCCAAGGTCTGCGCGATTAGTTGCCAACTTCCATTCTTGCGCGTCCACAAACGCGTTATGTGCACATCAGCAGCGAACTCATTATCGACCTGAGGCTTTGCTTCTTCTTGCGTCACACCTTCCACCTGTAGCAGGTCCCCGCGAACAGTTAGTTTCCAGCCTTTTTCGATTTCATAAAAGTGAAGCGTGCCGCTTTTGCATTGAGCAAGAGTGACTTTTTTCCCTATCGCCCGTTCGCTTCCTTCATACCCATCAGCGTAATAATCAGCAAGAAGCAGATCGAGCGAAGCTGCATCCCTTTTCTCGATGGCGCGGCGCAAACGCTCCTCTGCCGCGCGAATCTCTCGTTCAAGCTTCCTATCAATGCGAACTTTCTTTGAACGAGGTGCGGACGGTGTATCCCTAAAAGCCTGCGCTCGAGTTAAAGTCGGGGGAGGAAAGAAAAGAATTAGAAACAGTAAAAGCAAGGTCATCACACACCGTTCGCAAATAAAGAATTTGTGAGCTTATAGCCTGATCGTTTTGTAACCGTCAATCCATGGAATAGATTTGTGCTTTCACTTGAACCGTTTAACTCGAGTTGCTATTCAAGCGAAACATACCGTTACTGTTCTTCAACGTGGCCGCTATAAGTGCACCATCGGCATAAGGAGAATGCTTGCTCAGCGGGCTGCTGGCAACCTAGAATGCGACCCAGATGAAACGCGCAGCCTTTTACATTCTAGTTTTTGTTTTTCCTGTCCTGTTCTCGACTGCGATGCAAAACGATTCCTGTAGCAGCAAAAAAAACGTGCCGAGCAGGCCGCCTGAAAAAACGACGGAGCGCCAGGTCGAGCAGCCAAGTGCGATGCCGCAGATTAACCATTTACCAAGCGGCAATTGGGGCGGTATGCATATCGTACTGGAAGTGACAGCTAACAATGCTACATTCGAGTTTGATTGCGCACACGGAGTTGTAACTGAGCCTATTCTGCTTGATAAGGATGGCCGCTTCGATGTAATCGGGTCGTACGTCGTCGAGGGGCCTGGCCCTGTCCGGCAAGGTAACGAAAAAGGCTCAAATGCGCGGTATTCGGGGACTGTGCACGACGACACCATCACATTGAAAGTAAAGCCCGAAGGTTCGGATGGGATTGACTTTTCATTGATACAAGGCAAATCCGGCAAGATTCATAAGTGTTATTAGCGGCAGACCAATTGCTACGGTTGGCAGAATCTCTCATCGGCTCCAGTCTCTTTGCCATTCCTGCTCAATTTTTCTATTTACAGATCCCTTTTTCGAATATATAGTCCGTTCGCTCCTACTATTGCGCTGCATGGCTGAGCTGTTTTTTGGTCTCCCCTTTGGGAACAGTCGGAACACCTCAGGATAAGCAATTCAAGTATCCTGCAAAATTGAATATCCGACATCGCCCCTGCCCGGATTCTTGGGAAGGCTTCTCATCATCAGTATTGTTTCGCCGCATTGTTTGCGCGGCCGACTCCGAGGCTCATATCAGGAAAGGCTAAGAAGATGAAACGGAAAAGTATTTGGCTGGTTATAGCACTGACGGTACTGGGTGTCTGCTTCTTGTTGATGCCGATCGGCCATGCAGATCGCCTTGGAAAAACCAATGATGTTGGCGATCCAGCGCTATTCGGAAACCGTCATTCGTTAGTAAGGCTATCCGCTGTCCTTTCCGCGACCAAACCGCGGCCGCAGACCGAAGAGATGTTGGTTCCAATCTCCGCCCCGGCGGTGGGCTTTGCCGTTTCAGACCCGGTGAGAGACCTTCCTTCCGCCAGGGTGGAAGTGACCGATGGAAACCAGACGATGGAAAGAGAAGGACATGAGAAAAACGAACTGAACGCCCTGGAGATTAAGAGCGAAAAAGCCTCGGCAAAAAAAGCGATTTCCATCGATGGGGCCCTCCAGGGGACGAAGCCTATCGAAACCGAGACTCCCAGTGTTCCTTCGCTTACCTTTGACGGTCTCGCCGACACTGATAACGTCCCCCTGATCGGCGGCCTGGTTGCACCTTCCGACGAAAATCTTGATGTCGGTCCCAACGACGTGGTGCAAACCATTAATGATGGCTTTCGCATTTGGGACAAGAACGGTAATCCCAAGATTGCCCCGAAGTTAATCAGTAGTTTGTTCACGAAGTTGGGCGGTGTCTGCGCTAAGACCGATAAAGGCGACCCCGTCGTCCTTTATGACCGTATGGCTGACCGCTGGTTCATAACTCAGTTTGGTTTTGTTAACAGCCAGGCGCCGCCGTTTCATCAGTGCGTCGCCGTCTCAAAGAATAGTGATCCGACCGGAGTGTACTTTGCGTACGACTTCATCACTCCCGGCGCCAACTTCCCGGACTATGGAAAGTTTGGCGTCTGGCCGGACGGCTATTACATGACCGTCAATCAATTCCTCGAGCCGGGCGATCACTTCAACGGGGTCGGCATGTATGCCCTGGACCGAAAGAAGATGCTGGTCGGCGATCCTACCGCCGCATTTATCTACTTTGATCTGAATCTCACAGTGCACCCCGAGGGCGTTAATTCTACCCTGCCTTCGGATCAGGATGGGCTTGAGGCGCCTCCCGCCGGCGCACCCAACGTTTTCGCTTATTTGATCTCTGATGAGTTCGAGGATCCGGGATTCAACATAGATGCTCTGAAGCTCTACAATTTCCATGCGGATTTTACAACACCGGCGAATTCCACTTTTATCGAGCGGTCTGAAAGTCCCGTTCCCGTGGCTGCTTATGATCCGCGCAACCCTCCAGGAAGAAGCGAAGTCAAGGAGCCTCCACCAGCAATTGGTACCGATTCTCTGGACTCCATCCCTTACCATTTGATGTACCGAATGCAATACCGCAACCGGGGCGGCATCGAAACGCTGGTCTCGAGTACGACCGTCAATGTTAGCGGGGTGAATCCAACGAACAGAAGTCTTTATCAGGCAGGCGTCCGCTATTTCCAACTGCAAAAAGCCAGTCCGGGCGCACCCTACCTGCTTTATGACAATGCGACCTTTTCGCCAGACGCGGGAAATCCAGCGACCGGTCTCAACCGCTGGCTGCCGAGCGCGGCCATTGACCACGCCGGAAATCTCGCCGTCAGTTACAGCATTTCCAGCACGTCTGTGTTTCCTTCAATCGCGTACGCCGGTAGAGATTTCAATGCGCTCGGTGGCCTGGCCGGTGAAACACACATGTTTGATGGGACCGCCTCGCAATTGGGTAGCTCCAACCGTTGGGGCGATTATCAATCACTTCAGGTTGACCCTTCGGACGACTGTACTTTCTGGACCACCAATCAGTACTACAGCACAACCAGCGCCTTCAACTGGCGCACCCGGATCGGCAGATTCAAGTTTCCAACTTGTACTGCCCCCGCGCAGGGAACGCTTTCGGGTACAGTTACTGCATGCGATTCGGGCGTGCCATTGTCCGGTGCGATCGTGCAAGCCTCGAATGGGTTTTCGACTACGACCCTGGCTAACGGAACCTATTCCCTCGTTGTCGCTCCTGGCATCTACACCGTGACAGTGTCGAATGGCAATCGTAGCTGTACTCCCTCTTCGACCTCTATTGTTACCATCACCGACGGCGGTACTACGACTTTTAGTACGTGCCTTTCCGGCATCGCCAATCCGATTGTCGATCCAACCGATCCCTCTGCGGTGACAATTTCCGGAGGTAACGGAAACGCGATCATCGATACAAACGAATGTAACGCCCTAAATGTGACGGTCCAGAACTTCGGGTGCGCACCGGCGCATAACGTGACCGCAGTTTTGAGCACTTCGACGCCGAACGTCACGATCACTCAGCCGAACTCACCATATCCGGACATGTCGATTGATGCTTTTGGGACCAACACGGTGCCCTTCAGGGTCAGTACTTCGCCGAGTTTCGTTTGCGGCGCGACAATCAATTTTGCCTTGACAGTATCCTTCACAGGCGGGACAAAGGTTAGTACGTTCAGCCTGCCTACCTGCACTGAAACCCTGCCGGATACAACTGTCAACGGTAGCCTGGATCCCGCTGATCCTGATTCGACGCAAGGTCGCATAGGACGTAACGGCGTTGCCAGTTCGTGCGGCCTCGCCAAGGCTTGTCCCGGCGCCCTCGGCACCGGTGGCCGCTCGTTCGATCAATACTCGTTCACAGATACCAGCAACCAGGCGTCGTGTGTCACGCTTACGCTCACTTCGGCTGGCGGCGCCGGCTTGATCGGGTCGACGTACCTTGGAAGTTACGATCCGACCGACACAACGTTCTGCGTTAACTACCTGGGCGATGCGGGTGCCAGTGCTAACGGCAGCAGATCGTGGCAGGTGGATGTTCCCGCCGGCGCCACCATCGTTGCCGTAGTAATGGAGGCAAATGCCGGAACACCTTCGACTCCCTATTCCTTAAAGGTGTCTGGCCTGCGTACCCCGCCAACTGATGGTGGCGGCGTGTGCCAGCCGTTGGAATTCAGTTCGCCGACTTTGTCGGTCGCTGAAGACGGAGGCGCCGCGCAGCTCGTGGTCAATCGAGGCGGTAGCAGTGTCGGCACGGCGACCGTTGACTACGCAACGAGCAACGGCACGGCCACACAAGTTGGCGACTACACCATCAAGCTCGGCACCCTTACGTTCGCCGATGGCGAGACCAGCAAGACCCTGGAAATACCTATTGTTGACGATGTTTTTGTGGAAGGTAGCGAGAACTTTACAGTCACCTTGAGTAATCCCACGGGAACGAATGTTAACCTTGGGGGCAACTCAACCACGACCGTAACGATCACAGACAACGATTCGTCGCCGCCTACGAGCAATCCGATAGACATTGCCGGGTTCTTTGTACGGCAGCACTATCTGGATTTTCTAAACCGTCAGCCGGACGCCCCTGGCCTGGCTTTCTGGACAAATAACATAACCTCCTGCGGAACCGACACGGCGTGTACTGCTGTTAAGCGCATCGACACGTCGGCTGCCTTCTTCCTTTCCATCGAGTTCCAGGATACGGGTGGGTTCGCCATACGCACGCAGCGCGTCGCCTTCAGCAAGAAATCCGCGGAAGCCGCATCGCGCGTCACCTACATCGAACTTATCCGCGCCCAGTCGCAGCTTGGCGATGGCGTTATCGTGGGACAGCCCGGTGCGGATGCGAAGCTTGAGGCAAACAAGAACGCTTACGCGACACAAGTGGTTACCAGTGCTGCGTTCATAACCAAGTTTCCGACCGGACTCAATGCGAGCGATTACGTCGATGCGCTTTACACCTCTGCCGGGGTGACGCCAACTACGGCGGAACGTTCGGCCGCGATTACTGCGTTTGGCGGTGGCGGCACAGCGGGACGTGTAGCGGCGCTTCGTTCAGTAACCGATTCGAATTCAGTGAGCACTGCAGAGTTCAGCCCGTCGTTCGTACTGATGGAGTACTTCGGTTATCTCAGGCGCAATCCGACTGACCCGCCTGATAACAACGATAATGGTTATCAGTTCTGGTTGACGAAGCTTAATTCGTTTAGCGGCGACTTCCGTAAGTCGGACATGGTTAAAGCGTTCATAACGTCTACCGAATACCGCCAGCGCTTTGGGCCGTGAAACTGAAAACCAATGCCTTCACTTCCGGAGCGGGCGAGATAAAGCGGCCTGCGCAGGTATGAAGTCTTAACCCTGAACAGACAAAGCCCACGGCACCTGCCGTGGGCTTTGTTTAAGTGGAAACTTTGTCTGCAATCACTGCAGGCGCGGCATCCCCGGCTGCGCTGTCATCCCATCTGTCTAGATGCCCAAAACGTTAACCAGCTCCTGAACTGCCGC
>DASQPM010000176.1:0-7634 GCA_035643935.1 Pyrinomonadaceae bacterium
CCGACTCTTTCCGTTTCCACAATCACCCGAATGGTGATCGAGGTGTGTCCTATGCTTACTGTTTCGGCGTAAAAGCTGACTAAATCGCCAACAAACACGGGCTTGTGGAAGATGACCTCGCGCATGGCGACGGTAACGAACCGATCCATGCCAGTGCGCCGGTGGGCCTCAATCGCTCCAGCCATATCGATGTAGCTGAGAATGACGCCGCCAAAAATAGTGCCGGCGGAATTTGTGTCGCGCGGTAGTAGGGTGATGCGGATTGCCGGATCGCGTTTGTCGCTCGTCATGGAAAATTATCCTTCATAAGATTCTGCAATCAAGCGGCGTCCCCACGCGGGCAGCCCGCGTGGTGTGCTAGTCCTGAAGCTGCCGCTTGGTCCAGTCAGTGATGATCCGTTTCAGCTCTTCCAAATGACCTTCGAAAAAATGGTCCGAGTTTTTAATTACGTGCAACTCGACATCGGCATTCTCCTTAAGTCGCGCCGCCAGCGTCGTGACTCGATTCAAATCACCAAACTCGTCCCGGTCGCCGTGCACAAAGAGAATGGGCTTGCTGTTCGCTTTAAGAAAACTGAAATCATATTTATCTACCGGCGTGCCCAGGCTAATCAAATTCCGAACCCGGTCATCTGACATTCCCACTTCCAAACCAACGCGCGCGCCGAATGAAAAGCCGCACAAGGTAATCGGTTGATCAGGAAACTCCCGGGCAAGATAGCTCAAGGCGGCGCGCACGTCTTCCAGTTCGCCTCGTCCTTCGTCGTGCTCTCCGGTACTTTGGCCTACACCGCGAAAGTTTATCCGCAACGCAGTTAGCCCCGCATCATTCAGGGCGCTGGCCGCGCGAAAGACGACCTTGTTATGCATGGTGCCGCCACCGAGCGGATGCGGATGGAGCACGAGTGCAATGCCCTTCGCCGGCGTACGCGGTTGTTTGACGATGGCTTCGAGCCGGCCATGCGCTACTGGAATTAAGAGATTTCCCGCCGGATACATAAACCAGAACACCGTTTCGCTAGATTGAACAGAACCATTCGAACGTAACAAAACGAACCGCCAGAGTCCAATAGGTCATCACTTAGTAATGTAACTCAAGCTTGCGACGCAACGGCCAGGTAGAGTACACGTCTGGTCGCCCGCCGACTCGGCAGCCACCGCCCCGCGGCCACTCAAATCATAATTAGCAGGACTCTTCATTCTCATACTACAATCGCGCCACAGCGGATTTGGGAATAGCAAAAAAGGGTGGCATAAGTTTGGCAAATCGTTTAACGACGCAAGCTCTCGGCTCTACCGCCTCATTGCAGGATATTTTGGAGAGTTCCCGCGTCATCGCCGAGACGGCATCCGACGCAATCATCACCATCAACGAAGCAAGCACGATTCTTTTTGTTAACCCCGCGACATCAAAGATTTTTGGTTACTCCGCTGAAGAATTGATTGGATCTGAATTGACGATGCTGATGCCGGAATATCTCAGGCATCTTCATCGCGCCGGCCTGCACAATTACCTAACTACCGGACAAAAGCACATATCGTGGGAGGCGGTCGAACTTCCTGGTCTGCACAAGAGCGGCCGACAGCTCGCTTTGGAGATTTCGTTCGGCGAATTTCACAGAGATGGGAATCGTTTCTTTACCGGGATCGCGCGCGATATTACCCGAAGAAGACAAGACGAGCGGCGTCTGAAGCTCCGGCATTCGATAACAGAAATCATGGCGACGGCTTCATCGTTGGACGAGGCAGCGCCAAAATTGCTGTCGGTCATCGCTACGAATCTGGAATGGCAATTTGGCGCGTTTTGGTCATTCAATGCCAACGAAAACGAGTTGCACTCCATCGCCAAATGGCGCGATGAATCATTCGCCGGAACGGCGGAGTTCGCCGAAGCAAGCAGCCAGCATCGAGTGGGCGGCGATCAAAGTTTGCCTGGCAGAATATGGAGCAGCAAGGAACCGCTGTGGGTGGCTGACTTCGACAGTGACGAAAGCTTTCCACGCGCTGCCGTTGCCGCCCGCGAAAATCTGCTTAGTGCATTTGGTTTTCCCATCATCTCAAATGACGCAGTAGTCGGTGTCATCGAGCTCTTCAAGGAGAGTAACGAAGAACCGGATTCGGCCACACACGCAACGCTCGTATCAATCGGCAGTCAGATCGGCCAGTTCATCGAGCGTGTGAATGTTGAGACTGAACGTCGCAATGTGTTAACGCGCGCGCAGGAAGCACGTCGCGAAGCCGAAGCCCTTACCGATCAGTTGGCGGCGCTCCAAAAGGTGACGGATGCAGCGCTGGGCCACCTGGCGATCGATGAGTTACTTGCGGAATCGCTCACGCGGATTCGAGAAGTTTTGCATACCGACACGGTTGCTGTTTTGTTGTTGGAAAAAGAAGAAAACGAGTTGGTTGCCTCGGCCGCCCAGGGACTGGAAGAAGAGGTTGAGTTGGGCGTTCGTATTCCGGTAGGGCGAGGCTTTGCCGGCAAGATAGTGGCTACCGCGAAGCCAATAATTATTGCCGAAGTTGAGAATGCTGATCTCTTCAATCCACTGCTACGCGAAAAGGGGATCAAGTCGTTGCTGGGCGTCCCTATGATGGTCGAGGGCCGGCCCATCGGCGTATTGCACGTTGGCACATTCAAACATACTCGCTTTACGGAAGAGGAAGTGCGCCTGCTGCAATCAGCGGCGGACCGAATAGCGCTGGCGGTCGAGAATGCGCGGCTCTATCAAGTAGAACGAAACGCGCGCGCCGAAGCTGAAACTGCCAACCGCGCCAAGGACGAGTTTCTGACGATTTTGTCGCACGAGTTGCGCACGCCACTGACGCCCATCATCGGCTGGGTCCACATGATGGAAAATGGAATTCTTCCCGGCGGTGATTTTCAACGAGCACTCGGCGTCATTAACAGGAATGCTTACAACCTCAAACGCCTAATCAGCGATTTGCTTGATATGTCGGCAGTCCTGAGCGGAAAAATGCGAATCGAACACACTTCCGTACCGCTCGCTTCTGTGCTTGAGGAATCCGTCGAGACGATGCGGCCGTTCGCCAGCGACGCAAAAGTGAAATTGAAAATGGAGATTTCCAACGACTTGCGCTCGGTGACCACTCGTGGCGACCGCGGCCGTTTAGGTCAAAGCTTTTGTAACGTAATTCATAACGCCATCAAATTTTCACCGGCACAACACGTAGTGACGGTTTCTTTGACCGCTACGACGTCCGCTGCCATCGTAACCTTCAAGGACCGAGGCGGAGGAATTCCACCTGAGTTTCTGCCACATGTCTTTGATCGCTTTCGCCAGGCCGATGGCTCGCGCACGCGCACGTATGGAGGCCTCGGTTTAGGGCTCTCCCTGGTAAAGAGTTTTGTGAGTGCGCACGGCGGAACGATTGAAGCGACCAGTGAAGGCGCGGGCAAAGGCAGCAGTTTTGTCATCACGTTGCCGCGTGAGGGAGTGGCGGGGCCCGCTCCGGAAAAGATATCAAAACCTTCGAAACTCAAAACGGACAAAGCCGCTCGCATTTTGATTGTTGAAGATCAACATGACACGTTGGAAATGTTGGCGGCACATTTTCGCAGTCGGGGGTTTGAAACTATCGCTTGCGGCTCGGCAGCGGAAGCACTTGACTGCGTCGGCCGCCAACAATTTGACATATTAATTTCCGATATTGCGATGCCCGAGATGGACGGCCTGCAATTGATTCGCGAGTTGCGCGGGCGGCCAGAGGTGGCCACCGTTCCGGCGATAGCCTTGACGGGTTATGCCTCGCAAACGGACGCTAAAGCAGCGATTTCCGCCGGCTTTGATTTGCATTTATCAAAGCCCATCGATCCGGGCGATCTGCTGGCGGCGGTTAACAATCTGATTGCCTTGCGAAGCAGACGAAAGCCCTAGACATAACGTCTTGTTTCAGCTAAATTAAGCTCCCGTTTCCGGCACCATCAACCCCGACGAATGGCAAGGTCTGATGATCGAGCACGGTTCTACAAATGCCCTTCTGAGTTCATCGATTCCAGTTCAACTGTTCAGTCAATTTCTGCCATCGCAACATAAATCAGATCAAAATTATCCGGTGCACAGGGGCTCGCCCATCGAGGAGTTTGAGCGACCTCTTTCGGCCCTGGTGGTAGATGACGTTTCAGACGTCACGGATATGTTGTCGGTGTTGCTAACGCATGCTGGATATGACGTAACCTGTGCTTCAACCGCGCCTGCGGCTCTGGCTCTCGCTCGCGAACAACGGTTCGACGTGGTCATCTCTGACATCGGCATGCCGGAAATGAACGGATACGAACTCGCAGAAGCATTGCGATCCTTACCGGGTTATGAGGCTGTGCCCCTGGTCGCCGTCACTGGCTATTCGATGTTTGACGATCGTTCACGTTCGCTGACCGCGGGATTCAATGAGCACATAACTAAGCCAATCGATCCCCGCGCCTTTCTCGATCTTATCGAGTCAACTGTGAGATAGAGCGTTGCTTATCGCTAAAGCAGTTGGCCGGTAGATGAAAACCCCGCTACAACTTCCCGTTTTTCTTCGATCTGAGCCCGCTCTGCGCGCAGTGCAATTGTGCGCCGGCGCAATCGCCATTGGGCTGGTCTTCTGGCAACTGCAATTTTCGACTAACGCAATTTGCTGCGGCGATTTTGACGGCTACTACCACTTTAAGTGGAGTCAGATGCTTTGGCAGTCGCTGCGCAGTCATAGTTTCCCACCGCTGTTCATCTGGTTGCCGCTGACCACGCTCGATGCCGGTAGCTTCGTCGATCATCATTTGCTGTTTCACTTCTTTCAGGTTCCTTTTACCTGGTCAGGCAATCTTCGCTTAGGCGCAAAAATTTCTGCCACAATCTTTGCGAGCGTTGCGGTCTTCTCGTGTTACTGGCTATTGATTCGCTATCACATTCGTTACGCGCTGGTGTGGCTGCTGGCGCTACTTGCCTGCTCGGCGCCATTTCTGTATCGCATGAACATGGCCAAGGCGCCGCCGTTTGCGATCATTTACCTGATCGTGGCGATTCACTTGTTGTTCCGCAAAAAGTATTGGCCGTTGTTGCCGCTCGCATTTGTCTTCGGGCTGACCTACGACATGTTTGTGCTGCTGATTCTCGCAACCGTTCTCTGGACCATAGTAATTGGTTGGACGGAACGGCGGCTCGAGTGGCGGCCACTGGTTTGGGTGCTGGCAGGCACGTCAGCAGGTTTGATTGTTAATCCTTACTTTCCGCGGAACCTGCACCTGCTCTACGAACACTTGAAGATTAAGTTGACGCCTTCAGATTTTTCCACCAGCGTGGGCAAGGAATGGTATCCCTACGATTCATGGGAATTTCTTGGCAACTCCGTGGTCGCCTGCGTCGCTATGGTAGTGGGCTACATAAGTTTCGAGCCGGCGGACCGCAAACGCTCGGCTCGTTCACTTTTCTTTCTGCTGTTTTCGACCGCGCTGATGGTCATGAATATGCGCTGGAAGCGAATTGCGGAATACTGGCCGCCTTTTGCAATTATCTTTGCGGCTTTCGCGCTACAGCCATGGCTGGAAGGAACGCGCTCGGCGCTGACGCGGCTTTCCAGCGATATGCTGGATGAGCTGCAACCATTTCTGGATCGACCGGGCACGGCCTCGCCTACGAAGGAGGCAGAACTACGCGAGCTTTGGCGTACTATCGGTGTTGCAGTTGTGGCGGTAGTGCTGGCGGTCGCTTTGTTTCTCAACATCCGCGTCACCATGAAAGACATTGCTACAAGCGACCCGGACAGCTTTTACAAAGCAGGAACAGAGTGGCTGCAAAAGAATGTGCCCGCAAATCAGATCGTCTTCAATACCGATTGGGACGATTTTCCGCGATTGTTTTATTACGACCCAACGCACCGTTACGTGACCGGGCTCGATCCAACTTATCTCTATGATCGCGATCCGGCGCTGTCGAAGCTTTACGATCGGATTACGCTAGGGAAGGAAGAAGATCCGGGGCCGCTAATTCGCGACCGTTTTGGCGCGCGCTATGTATTCAGCGATAATTCTCACGACGACTTTTTCGACAATGCCAAAGCCAGTGGCTGGTTTGATGTTGTTTACGAAGACAGTGATTGCACGATCATGCACATCCGCGACGAGAAAGCGGAACCACTGCCCGAAGACTCGGAATCGGACCAAGGCAGCGATGAAGAAACTACAGACAACAGTAATCAGTGAATAACGCGCGGCGAGTTGTGATTTAATATTCGCGAATTCAACTTTGAAGTGCAATCAATGCGGAACCGCGAGCGGTAGCGACCGGATGCTAGCATTCAATGTTGAAGTCGCTCGAATGCTCTATTTCATCGTTGACGGTAGCATCCGGTCGCTACCACTCGCGGTTCTGCATTGAGCGCGTTCCTGATTTGTTGCCAGCATCAGTCTCGGTGCGCGATTATTGTTGACCTGATACCGGTTGCACTTCAAACTTGAATCCAACATTTGGCATTCTTATGCTTCTCAAATCTACATCCAAGCGGTTCGTCTTCATGGTTGCCGTCGTCCTGTGGCTGGTCGCATGCAATGGCAACAATACAAACCCAACGCCACCTGCAAACGAATCTCCGACCGCACAATCTTCCCCGTCGCCTGCAAAAACTGGCTTTGAAGCGGATCTGGATTACATCCGCAAGGGTCAGTACACCTACGTCTGGGTTTTCTCGCGCAAAGATGGAAAGCCGCTGGACAAAGATGATGGCGCCTTTCTCAGAACTAACGCGCCGCAGGTGGTTGATTGGGTGACAACCGACGAAGGCAGGAAAGTGATTGCGGGCACCAACTTTGATCTGGCGCAGGGAAATCTTGGATTACTTAAGAAGCGATTTGTTGCGGAGGATTATACTGGCCGATGACGTCGTAAATCGTGAATCGTGAATCGTAAATAGCCAGGGCTTTGGTTTTGGGTCTTTGGACTTTGGTCTTTGACTTCTCGCGCTGGCTAACTCAACTCCATAACAAAACAAAGACCAAAGTCCAAAGACCTAAGACCAAATAATATGAGTCACGGAACTAGAACGAGCTTGCCAAACTGCGCGCGATCTTCCATTACCTCGTGCGCGCGTCTCGCCTCAGCCAGCGGTAACTCCTGATCGACTACAGCGCGAATTGTTCCATTCTCGATAAACTTCATTGCCTCAAGCAGTTCTGCTTTCGATCCCATGAACGATCCAAGAATCGTCAGATGACGATAAAATACCTGGCGCAGATCTGTTTGCGCGGCAAAACCGCTGGTGGCCCCGCACGTTACTACGCGGCCATTCGGTTTCAGCGAAGCGATTGAGCCGGGCCAGGTAGTCGCGCCCGTATGCTCAAAGACTACGTCAACGCCGCGACGGTTTGTTAGTCGCTTAATCTCTTTGGACCAATCGTCGTTGCTGTAGTTTACTACTTCATCCGCACCAAGATCTTTGGCTTTGGCGAGTTTGTCAGCAGAACTCGCGGTAGCAATCACGCGCGCGCCGCGAAGCTTCGCCACCTGAATTCCTATCGAGCCAACCCCGCTGCCCGCTGCATGGACCAGCACCACTTCGCCGGGTTGCACATTTGCCCGCGTCACCAGCATGTGCCAGGCCGTGACCGTAACGAGCGGCAGCGCGGCGGCTTCTGCCCA
>DASQPM010000177.1:0-3161 GCA_035643935.1 Pyrinomonadaceae bacterium
TCAGACGGAAGTTTCTGTTTCATTCCGAAGGGCGTGCGTTGCCCGATGGAGCTTTCAACCTATTTTCGCATAAACAATTCCGAGTCAGGGCAATTTGAACGCACGCTGATTGTCGCCGAAGAAGGCGCCTACGTTTCTTACCTAGAAGGGTGCACGGCGCCGAAGTTTGATAAGAACCAACTGCATGCGGCGGTGGTTGAGTTAATCGCGCTCGACGACGCTGAGATCAAGTACTCCACCGTGCAGAACTGGTATGCGGGTGATGAACAAGGCGTTGGCGGCATCTACAACTTTGTGACCAAGCGCGGCAAGTGTGCCGGCCGCAATTCAAAGATTTCCTGGACCCAGGTGGAAACCGGCTCGGCAATTACCTGGAAGTATCCGTCTTGTATTTTGCAGGGCGATAATTCCATAGGCGAGTTCTATTCCGTGGCTTTGACGAACCATGCGCAGCAGGCCGACACGGGCACCAAGATGATTCACTTGGGCAAGAACACGCGCTCGACAATCATTTCGAAAGGCATTTCAGCCGGTCGCGCCAATAATAGCTATCGTGGCCTGGTGAAGATTATGCCGAAGGCCGAGAACGCTCGGAATTACACGCAGTGTGATTCGATGCTGATCGGTTCGAATGCCGGCGCGAATACTTTTCCCTATATTGAAGTGATGAACAACAGCTCGCAGGTCGAGCACGAAGCTTCGACCTCACGCATCAGCGAAGAGCAGTTGTTCTATGTGATGCAGCGCGGCATCTCGCAGGAGGATGCCGTGTCGCTCATCATCAATGGTTTTTGTAAGGACGTGTTTGTGCAGCTTCCGATGGAATTTGCAGTTGAAGCAACGCGCCTGCTGGGTATGAAGCTCGAGGGTGCGGTGGGATAGCGAACGGGAGTCGGGTTTCGGGGGCCAGGGGCCGGTGGCGTTGTTTTCGCGGACCCCTGACCCCCGACCCCTGTCCCCAAATGAGGAGCATATACGTGTTAGAGATCCGCAATCTTCATGCATCGGTTGATGGCAACGAGATTCTCAAAGGCATCAACCTCATCGTTAATAAGGGCGAAGTGCACGCCATCATGGGCCCGAATGGTTCGGGCAAATCCACCCTGGCTAAAGTACTCGCCGGCCATCCGCAGTACGAAGTGACTGCCGGCGAGGTGCTATTCGAAGGCAAGAACCTGCTCTCGATGCCGCCGGACGAACGAGCTCGCGAAGGCGTCTTTATGGCGTTTCAATATCCGGTTGAGGTGCCTGGCGTCTCGAACGCGCAGTTTCTGCGCATGGCCTATAACGAAAAGCAAAAGCACATCGGCGCAGAGGAACTGGATCCGTTGGAGTTCAAGGATCTGCTGAAAGAAAAAGCAAAACTCGTCGAGATGGATGCGAGCTTTATGACGCGTTCAGTGAATGAAGGTTTTTCCGGCGGCGAGAAAAAGCGCAACGAGATTCTGCAGATGGCCGTGCTGGATCCGAAACTTTCCGTGCTGGACGAAACCGACTCAGGACTGGACATCGATGCCCTGCGAATCGTCGCCGGTGGCGTAAACAAGCTCCATGATCCTGAGAAGGCGGTAGTGCTGGTGACGCACTATCAGCGTTTGTTGAATTATATCGTGCCGGATTTTGTGCACGTGCTTTACAACGGACGCATGGCCAAAGAAGGCGGCAAAGAGTTGGCGTTGGAATTGGAAGAGAAGGGCTATGACTGGCTGAAGAACGGCAACGGAAAGAGCGCCATCGTCGCGCCGGCAACGAGTTAAGGAATGGCAACGCAATTAATCAAAGACCAGAACGTTTACTCGCCGGCCTTTCGTGTGGCTATGCTTCAGCGCGAGACGACCGAACCATCCTGGCTGAGTCGCCTGCGCGAAGATTCGTTCGAAAAGTTTGAGCGGACGGGATTTCCTGTAGTCCAACAGGAAGAATGGAAGTACACGAACGTTGCGGCTATAGCCAAAACCAATTTCGCGCCGGTTCTGTCACGCAACGGAACACGGCCAGACAGCGATTGGCTGGCGTCATTTTCTTACGAAGAGACTCGCAACAGCACCGCGGTATTTTTGAACGGAATCTTTCAGACGGATCTATCTTCGCTGACGGCGTTGCCGGGGGATGTCGTGGCGATCGAGTTGGGCGAGGCTTTGCTCAGCGGACAGCACGGAGAGTCGGTTCGGAAACTGTTAGAAAGCGGAATCCATTCTGCCGAAAATGGATTTACCACTCTGAACACGGCTTTATTTTCCAGCGGGTTGTTCCTGAAAATCCCGCGTGGCCAGCGAATCGAAAGACCAATTCATCTGTTGTTCATTGGCCAGTCCGGTCACAAAGACGCGCTGCCGGCCGCTTTTCCCCGAATCGTGATCGTGGGAGAAGAGAACAGCAGTGCCACCATGATTGAGAGCTATGCGAGCCCCGACGACGACGTCTATCTGACAAATGCAATCGTGGATGTGAGGTTAGGCTCCGGCGCGCGCTTTGAACATTACAAAGTGCAACGCGAAAGTCCGAACGCGTTTCATGTGGCGACCACCAGTGCGGACCTGGGTCCGAACGCAACCTACGACGCGACGACAATCAACTTTGGCGCGGCGCTTTCGCGCCACGACATTGATGTGCGCATGGATCATGAAGGCGCCGAATGTTCAGTTGATGGTCTTTACATGATCGATGGCGCTCAACATACCGATACGCATTCGATCATCGATCATCGTCAGCCTCGTTGCCGGAGCCAACAGCTCTACAAAGGAATCCTTGACGGCAAATCGCGCGCGGTCTTTAACGGCAAGGTCTTCGTGCGCCACGGCGCGCAACAGACCGACGCGCGGCAGACGAACAAGAACCTCCTGTTATCGAAAGAGGCACGCGTCGATACCAAGCCGCAACTGGAGATCTTTGCCGACGATGTGAAGTGCACGCATGGCGCCGCGATTGGCCAGCTCGAGGAAGACGAACTGTTCTATCTTGAAAGCCGTGGCATCAGGCCCGAACTCGCCCGTAACCTGCTTACCTATGGCTTCGCCGAAGAGGTGATCGAGAAGATCAAGATTGCTTCGGTTAGGCAGGAACTGGATGCCGCGGTGCTGAATAGACTGCATGTTGACTTGGAAGTTGGCTGAATAGCCGGCGGATGCAACCAGGATTTAAGAGATGGCGACGACGATAGA
>DASQPM010000178.1:0-9551 GCA_035643935.1 Pyrinomonadaceae bacterium
CCAGACGAATTGACGTCTCGGGTTGATAGAGTTGGTTTTCCTCGACGGACGCCATCCCAGCGTGCGCGGCATACTTTTGTGCCGCATCGATTGTAAGTTGCAACAAGCCGCGCGCGCCCGATGGCGATTTAGCCTGCGGGCGAAAAACGCTTTCCTGCTTTATTAGGGCCAGCACGAAGCGCGGATCGAGCTTTCGTGTTCTAGCTGCGTTAACAATTATTTGACGGTAGGGCACGGGGTAACGATCCGAAACTTGATCGATCTGAGCCTTCACTTTCTCGATACGGTCGCCTGCAAACCCGCGACTGCGTCCATCAGCAACGCTTGCGAGATGATCAGTTGCCAGCCATCCGTAATAGGAATCAATGCCTGAGGGAACTGCGAGGTATGCGTTATACGCCTGAGCTTGTTTGCCGCCACGCTCCAGGCTATAGGCTTTGAGATAAGCAACTTCGGCAGGAGACGTTGCCACACCCTTCTGAAAACTCTGCCCGCTCAACTCCTCCGCAGTTGCAATCGCCTGCTTCCAGTTGCTCTCTGAAATCTCAAGGCGCAGTTGCCCAAACAACGCGTTGGTTGCGGTCGCCGTGCCGGAGAAACGCTGCCTCGTTCGCTTGACCCAGACAAGTGCGTCCTGTATCCGGCCCGCCTCTCTTAACGTGTCGATTGCGTTGAGATGCGCCGTGTCAATTCGTTCGCCATCGGGAAAGCGATTGATGTATTGAATGTAGCGATCAGCCGCCTCCGAAGTTCTGCCCAAACGCAGCAGAGAAGCGGCGCTGAAGTTGAGACCTTCGCGGCCTTCTTTTGTTGTCGGGTACTCGCGCGCCAGACGATCATAGGCGGCGTACGCTTCCATATAACGACGCGATTGAAAATATGCTCGGCCCATGCCCAGTAAAGCCTGAGCGACCCTGGGATCATTTGGGTAATAGTTTATGAGCGCTTGCCAATGCTCGCGTGCTTCATCGAAAGCGCGATTAGCAAGATAAATGGCGGCGCGACGAAGATGTTCGTCGGGGGTAAGCCGCGTCATTACGCCATTCGCGTTGCGCGTCACACGGTCCTGGCGTCGCACGCCAGCAAGGGCTGTGTCCGTGTTTCCCTGGATTGCAACCTGAAGGTTCTGTTTTGAACCTGACTGTGCGAGTAAAGGCGCAGAACTCGCACTAAGCAATCCTGCCAACGCAAGAATCGAAACTGAAGCAATCCACGCTTTGCTACGGTCAGAGAGACTCATCACCACAACCAATCTACCGTTCGATGATTTCAAAGCTCGTAACGATTTCTGCGGTCGGTCGTAAAGTTGCTGCCACGCTACAGTATTTTTCTTCAGAGAGTTGTATAGCTTGTTCGACAGATTGCTCTGAAATGTTACGGCCGGTGACGATATGATGCACTTCCATGCGTTTATAGCTGCGCGGGTGCTCATCGCGGCGCTGGCCTTGTACCTCAACCCGGTAGGCCGAAACCTCCTGCCGCTTTTTCTTCAAGATAGAGACGACGTCGACAGCGGTACAGGAGCCCAGGGCGACAAGCAGGAGTTCCATTGGGGTAGGAGCCGAGTTTCGAGTGTGGTCCGTATCTATCAATATCGGGTGCCCAGATGGTGTATGACCAACGAATAAGTCTGTCGCCTTCAGCTCAATGACCGCTTTGGAATCGTCTGCACTCATTTACCAGCCCTCCGAATTGAGAATATCACATCGCCTCATGTCTATATGCCTTGCGAAGTTAAGGTTCAAGCAAACAAACTTTCCACAATAAGCACACTTTCGCAAATCAATCGGCAGTGAATGGCACAGGCATTGTAGTCATATCCTCAATGTACTTTACTTTCTTGTTTCAATGAGAAGATCTGTACGCGTCTAAGCTCGTAATGACGTCTTAGTTAATGAACCGGGAAGTGTTTTCAAGTTGAATTTGGAGGAAACAAAATGATTATGGTTAGAAAAACAATGGCCGCGTTAATGATAGCGCTCGTCTTTGCGGCGGGAGCTTCTTTAACGCAGGCACAACGGCAACCGTATCGTGGGACCTACCGCTCGATGCAACAGCTTTTAAGCCGAATAGGGACTGGCACCGATCTGCTGCTGAGTAGGGTGAACACCCGGAATCGAACCAGTGTCTATGACCGCAACATTCAAGCCGACCTTGGCAGTTCGGTGCAGAGTTTGAGTTCGACGGTAATGCAATTGAGGGAGCGGTTCAACAGTAGGACCTCAACAACTGCCGATGTTCAGGAAGTACTTAACAGCGCCGCGCTCGTTGATCGCATCATTCGCGGGAATACAACCGACGCAGTGACACTTCGCACATGGACCAACCTGCGGGCTGATCTCAATCAACTGGCGAGCGTTTACGGGCTGAGATGGTCAAACGTTTCACAGACTAACGCGTACCCTTCGAACAATCCGCCGACGCAATATGGAGTTAGCCGCCTAACTGGTACCTATCGCCTGGATCCATCGCGAAGCGATGACCCTGGTCAGGCAGCCGACCGCGCCACGCAATCGCTTGGCTATGGCGACCGAGCGCGCATACGCGATCAAGTCGCTGCCAGGTTGGAATCACCGGATCAGATTGCCATCGAGCTTCGAGGCAGGGACGTGACGTTGGCATCATCGCGCGCGCCACAGATCACTTTTACTGCTGACGGCACCGAACGCGTAGAAACCGCGCCCAATGGTCGCTCAATTCGCGCGCGGGCAACATTGAATGGCGAGCAGCTGATTGTGAGTTCGACCGGAGACTTCGGCAATCAATTCAATGTAACCTTCGATCTGATCGACAACGGTCGTGCATTGAGTGTCACGCGTCGCGTCTATGTTCAGGGCTTATCTCGCCCCGTAGTTGTTCAGAGTGTTTATGAAAAGACGTCTGACGTTGCCAGGTTCGATATTAATACCGGACCGCAAACGTATCCGAATCCGGGTAACACCACCACAGCAAACGGCGATTTCGTTATTACGAACGGTGAGACGGTGATCGGCGTGCTCGAAAACGGGCTTTCGACGCAGACTGCTCACGAAGGTGATCGTTTCACGATGACGGTGCGACAGCCCGCGCAATACGAAGGTGCAGTCATCGAAGGACACGTTTCCAACATTCAACGCAGTGGCCGTTTGACGGGACGATCGCAGATGACGTTGAACTTCGACACCATCCGTCTTCGCGACGGTGGTTCATATCGCTTTGCTGGCATTCTTGAGTCGGTCAGAACAACTCAGGGAGACGTCGTTAGAGTTGATAACGAAGGCACAGTAAGAGATACCAGTCAAACAACGAAAACCGAGCAGCGTGCAGCCATCGGTACGGCTGTTGGCGCCATCATTGGCGCAATCGCCGGCGGTGGCAAAGGCGCGGCAATCGGAGCCATAGTCGGAGCCGGAGGCGGTGCAGGATCTGTTTACGTTCAGGGCCGCGACGACCTTGACCTCGGGGCCGGCACGGAACTAACAATCCGCGCGTCGGGTCCAAGGTAATTAAGCAAGTTCGCTGTGCACGCGGGGGCTGGTGACAAAAGTTGCCAGCCCTCTTTTTATTTCGCAAGCGTCTATTTGTGTTATTATTCAAATCCCAGCGCTGCTCACTCGTTAACAACTTGTCCTCCCGTTTTCTAAATTGACTATGTACCTGCTTAGGTAAACGTGGGAGGCCCGAAGTGCCAAGAATCCTTTTGGTAGACGACGACGAGACGATCCGCGACACGCTCTACGAACTTCTGTCCGAATACTACATCTGTCAGACTGCGGAGACAGCGGAAAAGGCGTTCGCGCGGTTAGAGGCGGACCAGTACGATGTTGTCCTTACAGACATCTCAATGCCAGGTCTAAGTGGCCTCGAACTTTTAGGCCATGTTCGGCAGAAGTTTCCGGATACTCCGGTAATAATCATTTCCGGCATCGGCGATCAGGAACACGCCCAGGGCCTTATCAGGTTGGGCGCCTTCGATTTTCTTTTGAAGCCGTTTAGTCTTGACGTGGTTGAAAAGAGCGTCAAGCGGGCCGTTGAATATCGCAACCGGCTGCTGGAAGGAAAGGGATCGGAGGACGGTGAGAACTCGAGGAAGAACGTGGTTGGTGATTGGAAGATCGTAAACAACTGATGGTGGTGCGCCTTCTGGTCATGCGGCAACAATAGCCATTGCCGCACGTTTTACCGAAACCGCACGTTGCCTGGAAATCTCCGCGGCAATCTCAGAAATCTTTTCCGCATGGAATGGCTTTGCAATAACCCAGTCTACGCCCGCTTCCTTCTGTTCATCTGATCCAACCGCTTCGCCCCAGCCAGTGACGACAGCAATCGGTATTGTCTTGTTGCGTTGGCGAATGGCGTGCGCCAACTCCCAGCCACTCATGCCCGGCATGCCGACGTCAGTGAATACACCATCAAACTGATGCACTTCAAAAAGTCCAAGCGCTTCGCGGCTGCCTGGCGCCAGGTAAACTCGACAGCCATCGTGTTCTAACAGGTCGCGTAGCAGTTCACGCACCGGCGCCTCATCGTCTACGACCAGGATCCTGGGTTGATTTTCATTGAATGTACGCGGAAGGTTTGCGCTGCGGGTGTCGATCGTTTGCGCTTTCGTAAGTTCCACCTCGGGAAGGTTTGCTTCTTCGGTGACTTCTGCTTTGGGCAAACTGATCATGAACTTCGTGCCCATGTTCACTTCCGACTCGACCTTTACCGAACCTTCGTGCCGACGAATAATGCCGAAGCTCACTGCCAAACCCAGACCCATTCCCGCTTTGCCCTTTGTCGTAAAGAACGGATCGAAGATACGCGACTTTACTTCCGGCGCCATACCAGAACCCGTATCTGCGACCATGATGACCACAGATTCGTCGATGTCGAATGCCGCCAGCGTTAGTTGACCACCGTCGGGCATGGCATCCACGGCATTGAAGACCATGTTCACCAGGACCTCGCGCAATTCGGATTCGTCGCCCATAACTCTTGCTTTGGACCGGATTTGCAGATCCAGACTGATCTGAACGTTTGCAGCTTCAGCTCGATCCTTCCAGCGCGGCCGCGTAATCTCGCTGACATCCAACAATATCTGGTCGATCGATACGGGTTCGAAATCATGATCGCGCCGTTGCCGCGCAAAGTCCTGAATCCTTTTGACTGTCTTGGCGCCATCTTCGGCGGTCTTGATAATGATATTGAGACCGCGACTGATCTTTTCCGGGTCGTTGGTGCGCAGGATCAACTGCGCGCGGCCAAGAATGCCGGCAAGCGTGTTGTTGAAATCGTGGGCTACTCCGGATGCCAGTTCCCCCAGTGCAGAAAGCTTTTCTATTTGTGAAAACTGTTCGCGGATTCGCTCCTGTTCCGCAATGTAGTGTGACAACTCGGCTACGTGACGTTCAGCCTGTTCGGCCTGTGCTACGGACGACTCGATGTTTTTTAGATAAGTGCGATAGGTGAAAAATACGATCGCGATGATTGGAATCGTTATTACCAGCGCATAGAACCCGAATTGCTGAATGAGTTTGGCAATAACAGCGGCGGCGGACGCACCGGCGAAATAAGTAATCGAGGTCCAAAGATAATGTTTCTTCCAGGTCTGCCAGATCGGTTTTCTGGCCTGTAAAGCACCGCATGTAGCCACTACACCTGAATTCGCCGCGTACTGAATCAACGCCATCAGTGCCATGGCCGAGACGAATTTGGCAGAGAGAGGAGCAGAACTCAGTTTCGCGGCATCTCCAAAAAAGAACCGCAGCGAGTAAGCAGTGACACAGGTTGAGAGTGCCGCGCACCCCCAATTGAAAAGTACGGTAGTCCACCGTCGGCAGAAGCGAGATGAAGAAAGCAGCGCCTCTGTCGCCGCCATCAGGATCGCAGCCTCCCCGCCATAAAGCAGTAGCGTGAGAAAAATGAAGGTATCAGAAACCGAGATGTGTGAACTGAATTGCGGAATCTTGATTGCAATTCGCGAGCTAAGTAATAGCGTCAATATCGCTATAAATAAAAAACGAACGTCAAGCAAGCGAAGGTTCAACCAATACGCCGCCAGAATATAGACTGCGCCGCCGCCAAGAATCGTCGCCCAGATGTACGTCTTAGTTAACTTTTCGTTGTTGCTGTCGGGCTTTAGTAACATCGTCCTTGTTAAGCAGCTGCGAAATGCTTTCCTATACTGCAAGCGCGAAGTTGTTCAAGTCAGAATGTTCGTAATTGGCTGGCGCGGATTCAGCGTGTGCCGCGGAAAAACGTTGGTCGCCGAAACCCAGCGGAAAAACGTTCGCAAGCACTGCTCTCATTCTCACTTGGCCAAGTAGGGTTTCCAGGTAGCAGCGGAATTGATGAAGCACGGTGTTGAGTTGCTCCGCGTCGTCTTGTATATCGAACCGTTCGCAAAAGCCCTCGAACAGCGGCCAGTCTGTATACATCAGGAGCTCCATGCTTTCGTTGCGAAACTTCTGGATTCCCTCGCCGAGCGGACCGAACACTGCTTGATTTTCTTCCGCTGCTTCTACGAGCTGGATTAGCTGGGCGAGTTCTTGACACAATTCCAACGATTGGCGAAAGCGCATGTCTGAATTGTTGAAAAGCTTCGGACCGTCAAGCTCCGGATCGAAGACCATAGCGAGTGTAATTGTTGACTGTTGGAGACAATTCGTAAGCACGTCGTGGGCCCGATACAATCTGCCGCTAATAGCGTGCGTTTTATTGCCCTCGCCAGAAGGGCCCGGATGGGTTTCAAACACGCGTTGCAAATCATGATTGACCGCGAATGAAATGCCATCCAGCGTGTCAAACAATTCTCCCGTCACCAGCTCGGGTTTCAAGGCTTCAGCTTGCATGAAATCAACGAGCGCGCGCGCGTCGTCATGAATCAGTTGGAACAGCGCAAAGGTTTGTTCGGCAGAATCTACCTTGCGCAGGTGAACCTCGATCAAATCCAAACATTCCAACAGCCGCAGCAGATCGTCGAAAACCACAGTGACGATTTCCTTAACGACGGATGACTCAATGTCGCGAAGGACAGCGCTTATTTGGGAACGACAGGGACTGCCCTCCGGCGTCGCAAGTCCGCAGGTCTGGGTCGAACGAACTCTCGCAAGAGATGATCTATTTGAAATGAAATTTGCTATGGTCATTTCCGCACTGACCTTTTTATTGTTTTGACTGCCCCGCTTGCTAAGTTCCGCGCTGCATACGGTGCTGTTTCGCTGTCTGCTATTTCATGCAGGCTGAAGCATCGCCGCTGACCGATAACGACGTGGCGCTCGTACGATCGGAGATCAAAACACCATCGCTGAGTAATACGCCGTCGCTGATCAGAACTCCATCCGAGAGCAGGACGCCATCAGAAAGAAGCACACCGTCGCTCAGGAGAACGCCGGCCGGCAGCAGACTTAATCCGCTACCCATGGTTGTGCCGTTACTGATAACGATGTTGTCGGAGATGAGCACGCCGCTTGAGATCATCGTTTGATCCGACAGCAACACGCCGTTGCTGTACAGGGTGGCGTCTGACAGAAGGACTCCCAGCCCGTAAATCTTCTGGTATTGGGTAATCAAAGCCGAACCTTTTGCAAAGGCCTGGTCGGCGATCATTCCCTGGGCCCAGGAGAAAGTCGTTCCGTCGATTGTTGACTGTGGGGTAGGGGCAGTAGAGGTAAGGAAGGGCGAGCCGAGGGCAGTGGTGCTCTTCAGATCAGAGCGGACGAGTTTGCTGAGGCGCACAGCGCCTTCGATGTTCAGTTCTCCCGCTCCCTGCTCGAGCATGTTCATGTTGGGGAGCTGTTGCGCCGTGTACATAAGGATCATCTTGACCATGTTTGGCGTCAATTTGGGATTAGCCTGAAGCAGCAGTGCGGCAGCACCGGAAACCAGCGGAGCGGATACGGATGTGCCGCTTAGGTACATCATTTTCTGATTCGTCTTGCCGGGCGCCAGACCGGTTTCAAGCTCAGGATGGGTTGAAACGAGGTAGTTATTGGCAGCTTCGGCAAAGATCAATTTGTTGCCCGGAGCAACGACGTCGGGCTTGATGAGGTTGTCGTAGTGATTAACGCCTGAGCGATCTGTCCAGTAACTTCTGGTTGGACCACGTGAGCTGTAGGACGTGATTACGTCATCTGCGCGTGAGTTGGTGCCGAAACTGTTGGAAGCGCCAACTGTAATTGCGGATGGTTCATTACCGGGGGCGTGAATGGCGCCATACAATTTGCGCCCAAAGGCGTCCTTACCATCGTTGCCGGCAGCAGCGACCACGACCACGCCGGCGTCGGATAGCTTTCGCACCGCCAAACAAAGCGGATCGTTCTTATACGTTGTGATGGCCGGCGCGCCTAAACTCAGGTTGGCGACGCGGATGTTGTAGGCCAGGCGATTCGAGTAAATCCAATCGAGTGCCGCGAGAACTTCAGAGGTTAAGCTCTTGCCTTGCGAATCCAGTACCCTGAGATTTATAAGATTCGCGTTGGGAGCAATACCCACGTAGTTTCCGTTGTATAGCGTTCCGTTACCGGCCGCTGCCGTAGCTACGTGTGTGCCGTGGCCGAAGGGATCGTCCACACGATTTTCGCCGGTGAAATCCTGGCTATAGATGACGCGCGTACCGAGAGATTTGTGTTCTGAATAGATGCCGGAATCAACAATTGCAATACCGATTCCTGTTCCGTCCAAGGTGTAGTTAGCGCCATTTGAAGTCGACTGGCTGCGGACATCGTCAGCGCCGCTGGTAGAACTGACATGGCCCATCGAGCTGATCTGATCGTTGAGACTGACAAACTGGACCTCGTCAAAGGCAGCAAGCTCATCGACTACACTGATCGGGAGCTCTACCGCTGAAGAGTTGAAGTTCTTGAATAACTTTTTGACGTGTATTCCGTTCCTGTTAAGCAGGGCGTTGAGCCGTCCACTGACTGGTCCGTTTAGTTGAAGAATAACGCTTACTGTTTCGGAGCCACCAGCGGAGACATGCCCGCGTAAATTAGACGCGACTTTATCTGCCTTCGCGTTCTGGTCGACTGCGGCAGCGACGGTGGCCACGAAGAACTGGCCGCCCAACAGGGACAGCGCAAGCATTAGGCATGCTGTGAATGTGAGTGTTTGTGAAAGCTTTGTTCGCGTCATTTTCTTGCCTGACTTATCTGGAATCGGCTATGTGCTTTTGTCCGGTGTGAAAGCAATTCCGGCCGCGACCTAATTGGCAACGTCCATGCCATTAGGTTGGACATCTCAAAAAGGCGGAAAAGAGCGTATTTAGGGGATATTCTGCGGACTGACGTTAAGTGACTCGGTCAAGTGTCAAGTCAGTCTGATGGATTAGCCTGTTCAATTTGATGGGATTTCTGCCATGCCTTTGGCCCAACTGCCTGAGACGATCGAGAGCTATCGTGACCGTTCCTGGCGTCGCGAACCGGACTTACGAATTGAAGATCCACTAGCTGCCGAGCGGTTCATTGAGCGGGTTGGCTTTTGTGCGGCACTTACTGATTCACGCCGTCCCGGTCCTTCATTGTATATAGCCGTGTGCGGACGTCGCGATGCGCATATGCCACGCAACGTGCAGAAGGATCCGGAAAGCA
>DASQPM010000179.1:0-4279 GCA_035643935.1 Pyrinomonadaceae bacterium
GCCTGAGTTTCCAACCGACCCTGCCAAAGTAGTTCGCTCTCGTTAGCCTCGCCTTCGAATATTACTCGAACCCGCTGACCAACCATTGCTTTGTGTTTTCGCCTGGCAATCTTTACTTGTTCCTTCATCAAGCGCGCGCGCCGCTGTTTCGCAATTTTTGGATCAACTTTGTTCGGCAAGTCATACGCCGGTGTTCCCTCTTCATCGGAATAAGTGAACACGCCGACACGATCAAATTCCATGTTCTTCACAAACGCCAGCAGCTCTTCAAAATCTTCTTCGGTCTCGCCGGGAAAGCCGGTGATGAAAGTCGTGCGCACTGCAATTCCGGGCACGCGGTCGCGCACGCGCTTGATCAGTTTCTCGAGCGAGGCACGGTTGCCGCCACGCTTCATCAGTTTCAAGACATTTTGCGATGCGTGCTGCAAAGGCATATCAAGATATTTTACGGCCTTCGGTTCTTCAGCAAGCACATCAAGAAAGCCATCGCTAATGTGAGTGGGATAGGTGTACATCACGCGCACCCATTCAATGCCTTCGGTGTGCGATAGCTCGCGCAGCAAATGCGCCAGCGCATCCTGCTTGCCCAGGTCTTCTCCATAACGAGATGAGTCTTGCGCAACCAGGATCAACTCCTTGACGCCCTCTTCCGCAAGTTGATGTGCTTCGGCAACGATGGAACCAAAGCGCCGGCTGCGGAAATGACCACGCATCTGGGGAATGAAACAGAAGGCACAGGGACGGTCGCAGCCTTCGGCGATCTTTATGAACGCGTAATGAGAAGGCGTTGCCAGCACGCGCGGTGTTGATTCATCGTAGAGATACGTCGCGCTTTGGTTGCCCAGCGGAATCACTGGAAGCGAGCGAGTGTTTGTCTGCGGATCGCAGACCGCGAGAATATCGTTAATCTGGCTGGTGCCGATGAAGGCGTCAACCTCGGGCATTGATGCCTTTAGTTCGTCGCGGTAGCGCTCAACTAAACACCCGGCTACCACCAATCGCGTCGCATAGCCGTTGGTTTTGAGTTGCGCCGCCTCGAGAATCGCTTCGACCGATTCCTTCTTTGCGGAATCGATGAAACCGCAGGTGTTTACAACGAGCGTGTCGGCCTCACTGGCATCGGCCGTCAGCTCGTATCCGTTTGCCTTGAGCTGGCCCATCATCACCTCGCTGTCGACGAGGTTCTTGGGACAGCCAAGGCTAATAAATCCGACTTTCTTCATAAGTTAGTAAATCGTGAATCGTAAATCGTAAATAGAGAAAAAACCGACTGTAGGAGTTGGTAGTGTCCTAATTCCGAAATCAAATTAAGACACTACCTAGGGCTTAACTTCCTTGCTCAAACCTTGAAAGGCTTTTCTCAATTTCTCGTAACTGACTCGCAGACAACTTCTCTTCTCCGAAACGTACGCGGTTGTAGGCTTCAGTAATCCGGATCGCATCTGGAATACCAATAGCACCTGCAAACTCCAGTGGCGTCTGATCAGACTCTCGCTTGATACCACGTTGTTCCAGGAACGCGATCAGTCTCTCATAAAACTCCACGCGCGAAGTTTCTGGTTCAGGCCCACGAGGCCAAACTTGTAATCCCTGACGCCAACCCAAACGTCGCACCCGCCGCGAGACTACTAACAAAACAAAAACCGCAATCCCGCTGATGCCGATGACCAGTATCGTCGGACTGTGCGAGATAATCACTTTGCGGATTGCAGAGACAGTTTGAACCAGCAAACGTTGATAGTCGAACAAGTGATTCCGCAGCGAGGTTGCCAGGGAGCGCTGTTCTTGTTGGTCATAACCAACTACGTACTGAAACCACATCAGCTCGAGCGCCTCGGCATATTTCTCAAGTTGTCCAACCACTCCACTTCTAATGGGCTCGCCACGGCCAGCAGCAGGCGTTGGGTCGAACGTGACCCAGGCATTAGTTTCCGGAAAGTAAACCTCGACCCAGGAATGCGCGTCGCTTTGTCTCACCGTATAAGCCCTGGCTGCTTCGTTGTATTCGCCCGGTAGAAAACCATTAACCACACGAGTGGCGATTCCACGAGTACGCAGCATGACAGCCATGGCGGTTGAAAAATATTCGCAGTGGCCGACTTTTACATTGAACAGGAAATCAGCGAGCGGATCGGGACCACCGGCCTTCATGTCAAGCGAATACGCATAGTCGCTTTGCAACTGCGATTCGATCGCCTTCGCCTCGTCGTAACGATTGCGCGCGTGAGCATTTACCACCATCGCGTTTGCCAGTGCCTCAATGCGTGGATCAATTGAGCGGGGCGGCTGTAGGTAACGCTCAAACGCAGCTGGGTATGGTGTCGCATCACCTCGCAATAGAGCCACGTCAGGGGCGGTCGTATCTGAAAGTGCTTTGTAGACTACACGTTCAAATTCGCGGCGCGCCTGTATTGAGCCCTCGCCGTCCATGCGCACAAGCGAGAAATCACCTTGAATAGCCACCGGACGCGGCGCTGCAAACAGCACTGGCGACTCAATTGGTTCGAGAAAGATCGTTTGCGTAGTTAGGCGATGAAGCGATTCGGTGGTCCCCAACTGAAAGAAACCTCGCTCGCTTTTCAGTTCAACCGGCCGTCGTGCTTCGGCCGATTTTCTCCAGCCCCGACCGGTGAACTCATCCAGCGCCACGCCGCGCCAGCGAAACTCGCGACCGTTGGGCACATCGTCCAAACGAACATGCATCACGATGGCGTTGTCTTTTTTTAGGCTGCCGATTGCTCCCAGGGTCACGTTTTCGGAAAAGCCAATGAAGTTTGTCAACGCACTGCCGGAGCGACTAAGCATTGCGGCGCCGGAACGCGGTGCCAGGAGGAAAAGCGGCAAGGCCAACATGAAAATGAGGACGAACAGAAAAACCGCCACCAACGGCAGGCGACGCGCTTCGGCGGTGCGTTTGTTGTAGCGACGCGGCTGTTTGAAGATGCCTGCATCAGGCGCGACCAGCAGGCGCGTTTCCGTGGCAGCCAAGCTGCGCTTTGACTTATGAATTTCGAACGCGACTATCGTAGTCAAACCACAAAGCATGTATATGCAGAGGCTGACAAGAAAGATGGGGCTGAAGCTTAAACCCGCCGCCAGAAGTATTTCGAAGAAAGAGATCAAATAGAGAAAGACCCAGTCGCGATCCTTCTTTTGCTGCAGCAGCTTTACCGCTGCCAGGAAGACAATGAGATGCGCTAAAGCGGCAACACCCAGTTTGCCTACTGGCTCGCCAACGGTTTTCTGATATTGCCAGTCGAAAAAAAACAGCGGAATCGAAAGGAGCACAGCAACCAATCCCATACGTTCTGAGAGTTGCCACTTCCCGTCTTCCAGCTTCCAGGCGGCGATGAGAATCGCGAAGAATAACAGAGCTAACGCCAGATTCAGTCCGCCAGCCAATACAAGTGCCAGCGTCGCCACAGCGATGGTGGCGTAAGAAAAGGCGCGAAAATAAGTTTCGAGGCTCATCAAAATTTACGTATCAAACGGATCTCAAAAAGCTTAGGCCACAATTTGCCCGTTACGAAGAGCCGGCTGTTGGTCTCGTCGTACGCTATGCCATTGAGCACGGCCTCTTCATCGTTGACTTCACCACGGGCGAGCAGTCCGGTCAAATCAATCCAACCGACTACTGAACCGGTCCGCGGATCGATACGAGCTATGCGGTCAGCGTGCCAGATGTTTGCATAAATCTCGCCCTGAACGTACTCGAGTTCGTTAAGTTCATTAACCGGTGACCTGCCATCAACTACTGCGATCGTCTTTCGCACTTCAAAGTTGTCCGGATCAAGAAAGCGGATGCGGTTGGTGCCCTCGCTCAGAATGAGTGACTGACCATCGTTTGCGAGTCCCCAGCCTTCACCTTGGTAATGGAACTCGCCAATCTTTTCAAGAGTCCAGGCGTCATAAATGAAGCCCACCTGATCTTGCCAGGTTAACTGGTAGATTTTGCCTTTCAGAAGCGTGATGCCTTCTGCAAAATATGGCGCTGCGACATCTACTTTCTGTAGCACCTTGCCGGTTTCCAGTTCTACCCGGCGCAGGCTTGAGTGACCAACCTGGCCCGTGCTCTCGAGTAACTTGCCATCATGGAAGACGAGTCCCTGGGTATACGCACCAGGGTCGTGCGGCCAGGCATGGACCACCTCATAGCCATAAATCGGAAACGGGTCTTTCCCCGGAGTCTTAAGATTGGCAACAGAGGTCGTCTGGCAAGCAAGGGCCGGTATTGATAAGAGAAGCGCGCAGATTATGACGATTCGCCCCGTAGCATGCT
>DASQPM010000180.1:0-5513 GCA_035643935.1 Pyrinomonadaceae bacterium
GCACGACAACAAGTCCGAAATTTACCTTCATCGACAATTACGGCGCTGCTCCAGTCGATCTTGGCTCCAACCATCAGGGCAGTGGGCTTCTAATCGTAACCGGGGAACTCGACACGAACGGCAACACCGATTTCGAAGGAGTAATCCTGGTGTTGGGCGCCGGCAAGCTGGTTAGAAGTGGTGGCGGAAACGGAGTGATTCGTGGGGCAATCGTGGTGGCCCAATTTGATCCAAATGGAACCGACGACACTCTCGGGCGGCCGGTATTTTCAATCGGCGGCGGCGGAACCAGCAAGGTAGGCCTCGATCGCATGTGGGTACGCAAGGCTCTGGACGCTTCGGGCTTTAGAGTCCTGGGAATGCGGGAGTATCACTGAGAGGCGGCTATTAACTGACGCCCTCAGTAGAAGGATTTACCTATGAACGCCCCTCTCACAAAAAAATGCGCGGCCAACAACGGCGGGTTTACAGTTCTCGAACTGCTGATCGTGGTTAGCGTTATCTCGGTGGTTTGCGGTTTTGCTTTAATGCAGATCACGCGCGCGCGTCAGGTGATGGTTAGAGAGAATGCTACGCGACAGTTGGGTAGTTATCTGGAAAAGGCGCGGGTTGATTCCTTGCGCCGGCATCCGGCCGCTTCAGCACAGATGGCCCAGGTAACACTTATCAATGCGAGCTTCTATTCTGTGACCATCGATGCAGATGGAAACGGCACTTTAGACGCACCGAAGGTATTTAGCTTACCGGCAGATTCAAATCTCCAGTTCAACACTCCCTTTCCACGCACAATCTATTTCAACTGGCGCGGACGCACTGTTGATGCAGCCGGTAACGTTGCCTCGCCACCATTCGTGACCATCTCAGATTCGTATGGCACAAGCCGAATCGATTTGACTACTGCCGGTCAACCCACGCTGCAAGGTCCGCCGGCAAGCAGTGCCGTGACAAACTCGACCGCGCCTCCACCCAGTTTTCGATCCAACACTCAGATTCCATGAAATTCGTTAATCAAAAAGTTAGAGCTGTATCGCGACAGCCGCTCGACGAGCACCAGTGGGTTGACCCTAGTCAAACGCACCGAACTGGCGAAAACGGTTTCAGTCTAATCGAGACGACGATTGCTATGCTGTTGTTGATGATTGTGGCTCTCGGATCGGCGAGTCTGTTCACGTTTTCAATCTATAACAACTCCGGCGGCAGCGATCGAGCAGTTTCACTCGCTATAGCCCAACAGGCCATGGAGGGGTTGCGCGGTGCGACCTTTAACTCAACAACTACTGATGCTCAACTCAACGCCGGCACTGTCGTACAGAGCGGCGTCATTCGTGACGGCCGCTCCTTCACCGTCACCCGGACTGTTGCTGATGTCTCGACCACATTGAAGTCAATCACCATCACGGTCAGCTCGCAAAACATTGTTACTGGCTGGGCATCCGGTGTTGGCGGCACGATTACATTGATTTCGCAACGCAGTCGGGCCGATTAATTTCTGTCGGATCAAAAAACATGGAAGTGCCAAACAAAAAAACGCGCAATAAACCCGAGACGGGATTCTCTTTGCTCGAACTCACCATTGCCATGGGAATCAGTCTTGCTGTGCTGGCCGCTGCCAGCACCTTGCTCGCGACTTCCTTGCGCACGCGCAGCCGCGAAAACACTCGTTCGGAGGCGCTTGCCTCGGCGCAACGAGCGCTAAACATCATGACGCGGGAAATCGGCAACTCCGGCTATGGCTTAACTGATAACGGAATCGTCACCGCTGACTCAGCCGCTGACTCAATTCGCGTCCGCGCCAACCTAAACAATGATACAGATTTGTCGGACACGGACGAGGACCTGCGCTTCGTTTTTCAAAGTGCGAACGGGGCAATCGTTCGGGTTGATAACGCGGCAGGCTCTGTGGTCTTGGCAACAAATATTACTGGATTGACGATTAACTATCTGGATATGTCTGGTAACAGCGCCACAGCGGCAACAGCCGAACGGGTAAATATTGATGTAAGTGTTGACTTGCCCGCCGGGCTCGAACAACCGGCTTCAGTTGTGCGCCTGGTCTCCGACGTGGCTTTGAGAAATGGGCCCAACACATTGCAGCAGTTCTGAAAGTCGCAGGTGATGAAATGAACCCTATTCTACTTAAAGCTTCCACTGACCAGGGAAATCGCAGGAATGAGCGGGGAGCAGCTCTGATTACAGTGTTGATGATTTCTGCGCTGCTGCTGACCGCGGGCGGAGCGCTGATACTCACGACTTCACTCGCAGGAACGAACACTGTCGATGCGGCGGCCGAGATGCAGGCGTACTACGGTGCGGAGGCGGGAATCCAATCAACGCTCAATGTGATGCGTGGCAATGTGTTGCCGAATCCATTATTTGTTGCGAATCCCGCGGGCACTGTCGCTCCGCAGAATAGAATCGACTTCACCAAAGCTCTCACGGCGTCTACTTCAAACCTGGCGGGCGATCCAACGACGGCAGGTTTTCCTCTGCGGTTGTCGCGCTGGCTCACATATAACTATACGCCTTCTGGCGGAGGCTACGCTGACCGAGTCGGCATCAGCAATTCTTACAATCCCTTCGGCGGAATCGCATATAGCGTGTCGATAAGTGATCCGGACAACACGCCGCTGGCAACGCAGATTCCGCTTCGCATACTGGTGCAGTCCACTGGTTATGGACCACGCGGCGCCAGAAAGCAATTGACGATGTTGCTCGGTGCAAATGTTTTGGACATTGATGTGCCTGCTGCGCTTGTCCTTCGCGGGCACGACGATGCGAGCACAAATGTCAATATTGACTTAGGCAACAGCGCGGCAAAAACATACTCGGGTGTTGACAATGCCGGCCTGGTCGCGACCAAACCGTCGCTCGCAATTAGCGGCCATGATGTCGCAACAGTTCAGGCGGCTTACGCAGCTAAGCCTGGTTCGATCGCAAATCCAAAATTTAACGTACTCGACCTGCCAAATGATCCGGCGCCCGCAGGCACAACCAAAGTTCCTACGCCATGGTTTTTGCAAACCGCCGACAACGCTCGTGCTTTTCTGGCCCAATCCGAGGCCATGGCGAATTCGTGTGCGGCGCCCGGTTCACCCTGTGTTAAGCGCGGCGTCATACTTACATCTCTGAACGGGGCAGCTGGCTCAACCGCTTCTCCGCAGTTCACCATCGTCAAAGGTGACTGTAATCTTGACGCCGGCGCAGGCCTCCTGATAGTCGAAGGCACGCTTTACTTCAATGGCCCCGGTCCGAATTTCAATGGCCTCATTTTGGTGTTGGGCACAGGAAAGCTCTTAAAAACGGGCGGCGGCAACCGGAATATTTATGGGTCAATAATGGTTGCCAGATTCGGCGCCACCGGCAATTTTCTTGACCCGACGTTTGAATACCTCGGCGGCGGCGGCAATTCCAATCTGCAATATGACTCGAATGCCGATCGTAACTCGATCGTCTTGGCCGGAACCAAAGTCCTTGGCATTGTAGAGAGATAGACATTCGCGCCCAACAAACAGTTGTGGGCTATTCAAAAAAGCTTCGTGAACATTTAAAGCGATAGTTTTCATTGACAAGGGGATCGCCGGGGTTATCGGTTAGTCGTGAGTGGCAAACCGGTAACCCCGGTTTTTTGTTTTTGAGTCCCATACATGCAAACAGCTATTGTCGACATAACTGTTGTACAATTCCGTGGCCGCCGGTCGCGTCCACGAACCGATGCCTGACATCCTTCTTGTTGAAGACAAAGACAGCCTGCGCCGCGTTTTGCGTTTGACTTTGGAAAACGCGGGCTACACGGTCAGCGAAGCTGCCGACGCGCGATCCGCTCTTAACGAGATCGCCGGCACTCCGCACAAGCTAGTCCTTACCGACCTGCGCATGCCCAACGGTTCGGGCCTTGATGTGCTGCGCGCGGCGCGTGCGGCAGATAGCGGCGCGCCGGTAATCGTCATGACTGCCTTCGGCTCGATAGACGAAGCAGTGCAAGCCATGAAAGATGGCGCGCACGATTTTCTGCAAAAGCCGGTTGACTCAAATCATCTGTTGTTGATTGTCGAGCGCGCGCTTGAACAGGCACGATTAAGAACCGAAAACATTCTATTGCGCGAAGAATGGTCGCGCCGCTATGGCTTTCCCCGCATCATCGGCGAATCCGACGCGATCAAACGCGCAGTAGCCGAAACCCAACGGGTCGCACAGACTGAAGCCAACGTCTTGTTCCTGGGTGAATCAGGTACGGGCAAGGAACTCTTCGCGCGCGCCGTCCATCATCTTTCTCCTCGGCGCCAAAAACCTTTTGTCGCAATAAACTGTGCTGCCATCCCGGAAACGCTTATCGAAAACGAATTGTTCGGACACGAACGCGGCGCTTTCACCGGCGCGGGCGACCGCCGCCTGGGAAAGTTTGAGTTGGCTTCGGCAGGCACTGTTTTTTTGGACGAGATTGGTGAACTCCCGTTAACGGTGCAGGGCAAACTGCTGCGCGTGATCGAGGAAAAGGTCGTCGATCGCATCGGCGGGCGGGCGCCGGTGCCGGTGGATGTTCGCGTGGTGGCGGCGACGAACAAAGATTTGAAAGCTGGGGTGGACAAGGGCGAGTTTCGTGGCGATCTGTTCTTCCGTTTGGCGGTATTCCCGGTCGAGATTCCGCCACTGCGCGAACGTGACGGTGATGTGCTCATGCTGGCAAAGCATTTTGCCGCCGAACTCGGAAAGGAACTGCGTGGCCGGGAAGCGACTCTCAGCGAAGATGCCTGTGCGGCGTTGCGAGCACATCGTTGGCCCGGCAATGTTCGCGAGTTGGAGAACGCGATCGAACGTGCTTGCATTCTTTCCGATTCCCTAGTGTTGGACCCTATCGACCTTGGACTTGTGACTCGAAGCGACGGGGATCAAACACCGTCGTCGTTCGATCTCAATGGCACGCTGTCTGAAGTCGCGCAGCGTGTTTTGCGCTTTGTCGAGCAACGCAAGATCGCTGCGGCGCTGAAAAACAACAACGGCAACAAGACTCAAGCTGCCGAAGAGCTGGGCGTCAGTTACAAAACACTGCTAACAAAAATAAAAGACTACAATCTCTGATCCTAGATGCGCGATTCTTCCAATGGCGGCGCTTCTCCACCTGCGCAAGCAGAAAGTGAGGCCGCGGACACACATGACGAAGCAAGTTCGATCGCCGGCGAGACGATCGAACAAGTCGGCGATGCGGGAATTGAGAGCGCCATTGGCGAAACGTCAAGACCTCAGGCTGAACGCAGCAGTGGTAGATCCGCATTTTTGGTCGGCGCCGGCATTCTCATTAGCCGCCTTGTAGGCTTAATTCGACAACGTGTCTTCGCGCATTACTTCGGCACCTCCGCAGCAGGTGATGCGTTCAGCGCCGCGTTTCGTATTCCGAATTTCCTGCAGAACATTTTCGGCGAAGGCGCTCTTTCAGCTTCGTTCATTCCTGTTTACGCAAAACTACTTGCCCATGACGACGAAGAGGAAGCCGCGCACGTAGCTAATGCGGTGCTCGG